>CAMOHV010000133.1 GCA_946615275.1 uncultured Verrucomicrobiota bacterium
TTTCCTGACATTATGTGTTCCTTTCAATCGCCATTCAAGGCGCATCGCCATGCCGCTTCGCACGGCAATGCATCCGCTACGGCCAACGACAAGTATATGATACCATAATCCCTCCTCCGCGCGCAAGTGATATGTCGGCTGAAGGGCAATGGACTGCATGTCGGCAGACCATGCACCTGCATTTCAGCGATGCATTGGATTTAGGACAAAGGACAGACGACAAAAGCCCGTTCCAAGTTCCCCGTCCCACCATCCTTTGTCCTCTGTCCTTTGTCCTACTCAAAAAACCTGAAACCAGAAACTAGAAACTAGAAACCAGAAACTAGAAACCAGAAACTAGAAACCAGAAACCAAGCCCATACGTTTCATGCATGAAGAGCGCAATGTCGGACAATATGGTATAATAGTGCCGTCTCCCTTCCCGGCAAGGGGAAGAAAATGCAATACGGCAAAGACATGATGAATAAAGAAATCGAATCGATCTGCGGACTCGTCCGCGACTGCGGCCTGTTCATCAAGGACATCGACCGCGGTCATCTCCACGTCGACGCCAAGAGCGGGCGCGCGGACCTCGTCACGCAATACGACAGGCAGGTGCAGGAGCGCCTGCGCAAGGGCCTGCTCGAAATCATGCCAGACGCTCACTTCGTCGGCGAAGAGGGCTCGACCCAGCCGTTCGCCCCGACCGGGAAGTTCTTCATCGTCGACCCCATCGACGGCACGACGAACTTCATAAAGGACTACCACTACAGCAGCATATCCGTAGCCCTCGTCGTGGACAACGCCGCCGAGATCGGCGTGGTCTACAACCCCTACACCGACGAGATGTTCTGCGCGCAGCGGGGGCAAGGGGCGTTCTGCAACGGGAAGCGCCTGCACGTCTCGGAAGAGCCTCTCGAAAACGGCATCGTCATATTCGGCACGGCGCCCTACCACGACGAGCTGAAGGAGAAGACCTTCCAGCTCGCCTACGCCTATTTCAGGAAAGCCCTGGACATCAGGCGAAGCGGCTCGGCGGCGCTCGACCTCTGCATGATCGCCGCCGGACGCGCGGAGCTGTTCTTCGAGCTCATCCTCTCGCCGTGGGACTACGCGGCGGGCGCGCTCATCGTCACCGAGGCCGGCGGGCTGGCAAGCGACTGCGACGGCCGCCCCCTCGCCTACGACCATCCCTGCTCGGTGCTAGCGCGCAACCAATTGGCCGTCCCGCTCTGAGAATCCACCTATCCATGTCCACAAAGGAGCAATAATGAAAAGACTATCATCAATCAAAATGTCGGCAGCTCTGGCCCTGGCGCTCGCGGCGGGCGCAGTCTTCGCGGAGTTCAAGGCCGGCTTCGCCCGTGTGGACGCGACCCCGCCGCTCGGCATACCGCTCGTGGGATACTTCTCCCACCGCGTGGCCGACGGCGTGCTGGACCCGCTCTACATCGACTGCGTGGCCGTCTCCGACGGCACGAACAACGCGCTCGTCTACTGCGTCGACGACCTGCACCTTTCCAACGCCTTCTGCAAGAAAGCCTTTGAGGCGATCACGGCGGCGACAGGTGTTCCGCGCGACAGGCTCTACATCCACGCCACACACATCCACACCGGCCCAGCCGACTGGCGGCGGGAATCCTTCTCCAAGGAGGAGAACCGGCTCGTGATGCTCTACGCGGAGCTCCGCATCGCCAAGCTCGCCGACGTCGGCCGCTTCGCCCTCTCCAACATGGCCCCCGCGCGGATCTGCACGGCCAGGACGCTCTGCCGCGACATCTCCTTCATCCGCCGGTACCGCATGAAGGACGGTTCAGTCCGCACCAACCCCGGCCTGTTCAACCCCAACGTGAAGGAGCCCCTCGGCACCCCGGACGAGACTCTGCAGCTCATCCGATTCCGCCGCACGGGAGCGCCTGACATCGCCATCGTCAACTTCGGAACACACCCCGACACCATCGGCGGCACGAAGTACTCCGCCGACTGGCCTGGCGTAGTCCGCCGCACATTCGAGAACGCCTTGGGCGACGGCGTGAAATGCCTCTTCCTCAACGCCGCCCAGGGCGACGTGAACCACCATCACCGCTTCCCTCCGCCCGGACGCGCCGCTCTCAACGACGAGCGCAAGACGCGCCGGAACGCGATCGCGCTCCACATGGGCCGTGCGGTGGCCGGCGCGGCGCTGTCGGTCTGGGACGTGTGCGAGGAGATACCGGCCGGACCCGTCCGCGGAATCGTCGCCTCCCATCCGATGCCCGCGAACGTCCCCACCGCGGACGAGATCAAGTGGGTCGAGATGTTCGACGCCGGACGCAAGAAGGAGATACCGCTAGGCTCCATGGAGATCACTACCCTCACCAGCCCCGGCTCGCGCGTGCGCAGGCTGAAGAACGGACCTGACCACTTCGACATCCTCGTCTCATCCCTCGCCATCGGCGACAGCCTGGCGTTCGCCGGCCTGCCTTGCGAACCGTTCGTGGACATCGGCCGCGCGGTAAAGGAGCGCTCCCCCTTTCGCACAACAATCATCACCTGCCTCACCAACGGCAGCGAAGGCTACATCCCGTCCACCAAGGCCCATTCAGAGGGCGGCTACGAAGCGCTGTCGTCGATCTTCGCCGCCCCTACGGGCGACCGTCTCGTGGACGCGCAGCTCAAGCAGCTGACTACGCTCAAGGGGCAGTAATCTGAGCGTAACTCCCCATACATGAAATAAGGTAAAATAATGCCATGAACATCAAGGTCCTCTCCATCTGCGCACTTGTGGCGCTGTCGTCCATTCCTCTCTGCGCCCAGACGCCGGAGCCCGCCGCCAAGTCGGCGAAGAAAGTGCTCTTCCTCGGCGACTCCATCACCGACAAGCGCCATGTCGGTTGCACCAAGAACTACTGGGGCTTCCTCGGCGAATGGTATGGATTCACGCCGCTCGTCTACGGCATCAACGGACATCAATGGTCGCACATCGTCGGCCAGGCCAAGGCCTACCGCAAGGACCATCCGGAAGACCCCGACGTCGTGTTCGTCTTCGCCGGGACGAACGACTACAACAGCAACGTCCCGCTCGGCGAATGGTATAAGATCTCGGAAGAAAAGGCCAACCGCAACGGACGCGAGGTCGCGCTCAAGAAACGCACCCACTCGCTAGACGGCGGCACCTTGCGAGGACGCATCAACGTCGCAATGTCGTATCTCAGGGATTGCTTCCCGCACGCGCGCTTCGTCCTGCTCACGCCCATCCACCGCGGATACGCCACTTTCGGCCCGAAGAACGTCCAGCCGGACGAGTCGTTCGCGAACGAGCTGGGGCTTTTCATCGACGACTACGTCGCCGTGGTCAAGGAGGCGGGCAACGTCTGGGCCGCAAAGGTCGTCGACATCAACGCCGACTCGGGGCTGTATCCCAACTCCCCCTCGCACGACAAGTTCATCAACAACGCCCAGCGAGACCGCCTACATCCCTCCGCCGCCGGACACGAACGCATCGCCGAGGCGATCTCCCTCGCCGTCGGCGGCCTTTTGAAATAATCCCCTCGGCCTACTTCTTGCCGGGCGGCGCGATCCGGCGCAGCAGCAGCCGGTCGAACCAGATGCCGTTCGGCTTCGTGGAGCCAGGAACATAGGCCGGCCCCGTGAACTTGGCCGACAGATATACGTCGTACCAGTTCGGATCTACCGGCAGCCCGTCCTTCTGGATGTACCAGTCGGCGAAGCGGAACGTCATGTGCCAGTCGCCCGGCATCGCGAAGAGGCTCCCCGAGCCTACGCACCCCGGGCCAAGCCTGTACCAGTGGTACTTTTCGTCCTTCGCCGCCATGTCGGACGTGATCTTGTAGTTCTGCCCGCTGCGCGACACGCCGTCGTACATGAAGCACGGAATCGGGAAGCCCTTGTGTATGGAGTTGTCCTTGCCGAACTGCCATACCCGGCCCTTGCCCGTCTCGGAATCCGGATCGTCCCTGGTGGACGAGTTTGCCGACCCGCTGAAGCGATGCCAGTCGGCGCAGCGTATCTCGTCGTCCGGCACGCCCTCCAGCCCCTCGGGCATGTCCTTGAACTTGAGGTTGAAGAGCGCGATCTTCGTCTCGATGCATTTCAGCATTTTCTTCCGCCAGTCCTCGTTGATCTTCTGCCCGCGCACGTATTCGAGGCCATACGCCTCGTAGTCCCTGCGGGCCGCCTCGCACCTCTCCTTGCCATTCGGATCCTGCGCATAGAGGCGGGCGAGCTCGATCGAGACGCTCGCCATGACCCGCGCGATGCGCGTGCGCGCGGGGCCGGCATCCTCGGCGTCATACGCCGCCTTCACGAGCGCGCGGAACCTCTCCCAGTTCGCGGCGGTGCGCCATGGGCAGCGGCGCTGATGCCAGTCGGCGCACGTCTTCGCCGGATTGGCCATAGTGATCTCGCGCAGAAACGCAAGCGCCTTCAGCATGCCGCCCGCGCCCTTGCCATAGACGCGGCAGTAGTTCTTCACGAGCGCGTCGAGGTCGGCGTCAGGGTACGTGTAGAAGACGCTCAGAAGATAGAAGTTGAGGTCGTAGAACGCCTGCGGCAGCTCGGAAAGGCCGTGCGCGGGCCCGCCCATGCGCTCGGATTCCATGAACAGGCTGCCCAGATGGTTCGCGGCGAAGAACTTCGCGTCGCCGGCGATGGCGTCAGGCGACCATTCCGGATAGTCGCCGGTGTACGATCCGCCGTAGAGCATGTAGTCCCACACCTCCACGTCCTTTGCGATCTTCATCCACTCCTGGATCTGCTCCGCGCGCTTGTGGTTGAAAGGGCCGTCCGTGATCGCGCGGTGATGCTCGCTCTCGCCGTAGAGGTCGCACCACCAGATGCGCACGTTGTCCGCCGGCACGATCGTCCCCGGCCTCGGCGGACACTCGGTTGAGACATACGCGAACGTGCGTATCTTGATGTCGGGATAGACCTTCCTCGCCTCTGTCGCGATCCAGTTGATGAACTCCAGCTGAAGGCCCGCGTCGCCGCCGTTGTAGTTCTCCCCATGCCCCTTCGGATCCTTGCCGCGGGTGTACCTGGCTATCGCCTTCCCGCACTCGGGGCATTGACAGAGGAAGGACATGTTGTCCTGCTGCGTGAAGTCGTAGATGCACGGGTATTCCGACGGATTCTCCGCGCGGTCCTTCGCCGCGAACGCCAGCAGGTTCTTCAGGCACTCCCTGCGGGC
>CAMOHV010000134.1 GCA_946615275.1 uncultured Verrucomicrobiota bacterium
CCGCGGCGGACCGCCTCACGTCCGCGTTCGACCCGCTCGCGGGAATCGTCCCCGGCGCGTTAGCGCCCGCGTCCGGCGAGACGCTGGATCTCGGCCACGGCGCGAAGATCTCCCTGAAGCCGGTTCCCGGTTCGTCTGCGTTCAAGCCGTTCCTCCTCGCGGAGACGGAGATCACCGTGGCGCAGTACCGTGCGTTCGATCCGTCCTTCGACAACGGCGTCTACGACATGCACTACAAGGACCAGGTGAAGCGCGGCTACTACATGAACGACGATCCCGTGTTCGGGATGCCCGGCGCGGTGAACTTCCCCGCAGTGCGCATCTCCCATGAGAGGGCCGAGGCGTTCTGCCGCTGGCTCTCCGCGAAGACCGGGCGCGAAGTGCGCCTCCCCACCGAGGCCGAATGGCTCTGGGCCGCGCGCGCCGGCGCCTCCACGCCGTTCTCATGGGGCGGTGTGAACGACGACTTCGGCCCATACGCGAACCTCGCCGACGTCACGCGCCGCGAGCTCGCCGTGGACGGCATCAACCCGAAGCCGATCCCCAATCCCCCCGCCGACCTCGACTGGGAGCTCAAGGACGTCCGCTTCGACGACGGCGTGCTGCATCTTGCGAAGGCCGGCACCTACCGCCCGAACGCCTGGGGCCTCAAGGACATGTTCGGCAATGCGGCCGAATGGACCTCCACCGACGCTGCGTTCGCCGACGGCGTCAAGCGCAAGATCGTGTGCGGCGGCAGCTTCAACGACCGCCAGCACCGCGCGCTCATGCGCTGGGGCTACCCGGCCTGGATGCGCCCGTTCGACGTCGGCTTCCGCGTCGCGGTCTCGGTGAAATGAGATTCCGCCTGCCCGTTCGGAAGCCGATGGGGGCTGACCCCTCGCGGAATTTTTGAGAATTGAGAATTGAGAATTCGCCGCCGCCGGTGGAATAGCCGCTTCGCCGCCTTCCGCCGAATCGCCGCCGGGGGAGGGCCGCGCTCCGTCGCGGCCGCGAATCGCCCCCGGCGGTAAACATTCACTTCGCATGCCCGAAGTCAGCAGAGCGCGTTGCCGCCGAACTCCCACGATTACGCAAACAATTTGCATTTTCCTAGAATCGCCCCATACTTGTATTGACAAAGGAGAGGTGAAACGCTATAATCAACAGCAGAAATTTGCAAAATAAAGAAAGGAAAGCCAGGTTATGACGAACGCATCTCTTCGGGGAAAGGCCGATGCGGGAAATCCGCACTACACTATTATGAGTCGCCTTTTCATGATGACTTTTGTTTCCGCCCTGTTTTGCGTCGCCGCAAGCGGCGAGACCTACACATGGGTCAGAAAGTTGGCGAACGGCACTTTCGACAACGGCGACTGGGAGACGCTTTCAAACTGGACGCTGGAAGGCGGGGCTGCGCCTGAGGCGTATCCAGGATCCGGGGACGTCGTGGTTCTTCCCGGCGAGCTTGAAAACGGGCAGAACATGCGCCAGCTCAGGATGACGGCGTCGGCGGACGGGCGCGTGGCGGGAACGGTGCAGGGCGGGCGAGGCTACGAGATACTGCTCGCCGTTCCGCGCAACGGAGCCCAGAGCACGGCGCGGACTATCACGATAGAGAATCCGAACGGCTTCGCGGGCGCATGGCACCCGGAGCAGCCGCGGACCACGCTTCTTTTCGAGAACGATTCCACGTTTACGCCGCGCCTCGCGACGCTCGAGACGCAGGCGCGCGCTTACGTGAACGTCGCGAACGAGGGGGCGCGGGTGAAGGTGGGCCTCTTGAAGGCGAAGAACGACTACCAGTCGTATAACACCTCGGGAGGCACGAGATACCGCGCCGGCGGCGCGCTTCAGAAGATGGGCCTCGGCACGCTCGAGATCGAGGAGGCCGCCGGCATCGAGGAGCGAATCTACGTGAACCAGGGCGCCATCGCGCTTGACGGCCGCCCGAAGCCCTCGGGCTCCGTGGAGTCGATCTTGTCGAGGGCATGGCTGCGGCTCGACGCGACGCTCACGAACTCCATGTCGCTCTACACCGGCGCGGACGGGCGCACATACGTCACGAACTGGCCGGACGCGAACGGTTCGGGGCGCGCGGCCAGGCGCGACAAGAAGTCGAACTTCCCGACGTATTCGGCCGACTTCATCACGGAGGCAAGCGATCCGTTCATCAGCCCCGTGAAGTCCGGGACGGGACTGCCGCTCGTCGATTTCGGCGCGATGTCCGCATCGCTCGTGGAGACGCTCGGGCCGCAGCACGGGCTTCTGCGTTTCGACGGATGCACGAACGTCCGCGAGCTCTTCATCGTGCGATGGCGCACGGATCCCAACGCCACGTATTCGTCGCTGATAGGCCACCATTCCCTCTATCCCCTGCACTGCAACGGCAATGCGTCTCTCTTCAGCACGGCGGCCGACAAGGCCACGCTCATGGGCGAAGTGCGCCTGAACGGCGTGAGCTCGTTCTACGGGTCGCTGCCCGTCGACTCGTACTCCGACGGCCTCGACACGATGCACCTCCTGAACGTCGCGCCCACGAACGCGATATCTCTTGACCTCCTCGGCTCAGAGCGCTATTTCAGCGCCCGCACGGGCGGATGCCGCATCGGCGAGGTGCTGATATTCACCGAGAAGCTCACGGAGGCGGAGCGCGCGCAGGTGAACGAATATCTGATGGCGAAATGGTTCAAGGGGTACGTGCCGTGCGACGTGGGCGCCGTCACGCTCAAGGACGGCACGTCCATAGAGGTGCCGGAGGGGCGTGTCGCGCGCGTCAGGCGCATCACCCTCTGGGGGGACACGCTCGTGAAGACGGGCGGCGGCACGCTGGTCGTGGACTCCATCTCCCCCGCGAACGCGAAGCTCGACATCCGCGGCGGCGACGTGCGCATAAACCCGGACGCCGACTACGTCGCCTCCTCCTCCGCCCCCGCCTCATCCCCGTTCGTGTGGCTCGACGCCACCGCCGTGAATACGCTCACGTTCTCCAACTCCGAGGACAACACGGCCTCCTACCTCACCAACTGGACAGACAAGGCCGGCGGCTCCATCTACGCCACGATTCCCTGGGGACATAAGTGCTTCTTGGACCACTATCCCACCGTCAAGCAGGACATCCCGTCCGCCGGGCTCGCGGTGGTGGACTTCAGCAACAACTCCACGGGATACAGCAGCTGGATGTGGCTTTCGACGCGTGGGCGCATTGCATACGAGGGCTTCATCGTGTACCGCCATGTCCAAAGTACGTGGGGCAACATCTTCGGCAGTTCGTCCATCGAGTTCATGCGCAATGCGCAGGACGTGACTGGGCGGGCAATAGAGAGCGCGTACGCCGTGCCGCGAGTCGCGGCTTCGCAGTGGACGCGCGACGGCGCGGTGGAGGATCCGTTCACCTTCCGCGAGTCGTTTGTCCGCAGCGGGGCGTTTTCGCTCATCGCGTTCGCCGCGCCGGAGAAGGTCCAGTCCGATCTCCTTGCGAAGGATCGGCTTGACAGTTCGGCCCAGGGCGTGGGCGGGATGCAGATCGGCGAAATGATCCTCTACGACCGCCGCCTCACGGACGCCGAACGCCGCGACACGGAGGCGTATCTCATGAAGAAGTGGCTCGGCAAGGACCATCCCGAGGCCGAGGGGGAGAGTACTGTCCCCGCCGTGTACGAGTTCGCGGAAGGCGTCGACCGCGTATTCGACACGGACGACGACCTGTCCGTGGCCGCCATCTCCGGCGGCACCTCCACATTCGTTAAGCGCGGCGTCGGCGCAGTGACGATCTCGCCCACCTGCGCCACGCGCGAAGGCACGGACGCGCCTCTCTCGTTCGTGGTGGAGGAAGGTTCGCTCGCCGTCACATACGACTATCCCGTAAAGCCGCTCTTCCACTTCGACGCCTCAGTCGATTCGTTCGAGGGCGTCTACGAGGAGGACGGCAAGACGTACTTTACGCGCTGGAACGATCCGGACGACCCGTCCGTGTACGCCACGACGCTCATTTCCAACTCCAAGGTGGTGACGAACGCCACGCTCGTGACGGTCGAAACGGCAAGCGGGGTGACGCGCCGCGTGGCCGACTTCGGCGCCGCCAACAGCGCAACGACCTCGGCCGGTCTCGCCATGAGCAAGTCCTTCAGCACTGTGCGCGACGCATTCACGATCCATGCCGATCGCGACGGCAACCAGTGCCTATTCGGGCACAGCAGCGCCATTCAGTACCTTCGCGGCTGGAGTGCCTATCATCAGCTCATTCAACGATACAACGAAACCGTCCATCCCGTTTCCGACGGCTACATCGCCGTGGACAGCGTGGAGAAGGCGTACAACTACGTCCTGCCCGCAGGCTTCCATCTGGTGAACTTCGCCCCCACGAACAACACCTCCGTGAATAGGATCGCGCTCGACCGGACAACGACGGGCGGCGGATGCCGGATCGGCGAGCAGGTCGCGTTCTCCGAGACGCTTGCGACGAACCGCCGCGCCGCCGTCACGTCCGCCCTCATGGCGAAGTGGTTCGAGTCGCGCGACGTGCCGACGTGGACGAACTCCATCGCCGAGGTGGCGCTCGACGGCGGCTCGCTGTCGATCGCGTGCGCGGACGACCCGGTTGTGACGAATGCCGTGTTCGTGGCGGCGGACATCGAGGGCCACGGCGGCATCTCCGCCGCGAAGACGCTGTGCGTCACAGGGAGCGTGGCTGCGGCCGGCGGCGCGCTTTCCTTCAATGGCAACATGTCGCTCGCCGACGGTGCCGAGCTGAAGGTGTCCTTCGCGGAGGACGGAACCCCTTATGTCCTCAATGTCTTGGGCACCCTCTCGTCCGGCGCCGTCCGCGTCGTGTTCGACGAGGCGACCGTCCAGTTTGCACAGCCCGGATGCAGTTTGATCCTCTCGGCCGGCGTATTCGTGGGCGTATCGCCTCTCGCGTGGACTGTCGACAGATCGGCGTTCATGCCTCGTCGCACTGCTCATCTTCGATTCCCTGGCGGCGAAGTCTATCTGGACGTGGCCGCCAACGGCACGCTCATGATGTTCCGCTAAGTCGCGCCCTTAAGTCGCGCCCTTCGGGCGCTTTAAGTCGGCGGCTTCGCCGCCTTTAAGTCGCCGCTGCAGCCTGGCGTTGCAAGTTCGGCGGCAGCTTCAACGACCGCCAGCACCGCGCGCTCATGCGCTGGGGCTACCCG
>CAMOHV010000135.1 GCA_946615275.1 uncultured Verrucomicrobiota bacterium
GAGAGTCTGAAAGTTTGACATGAGCTTATTACTGAAAATAGTCGAAGGGCCGAACAAGGGCGCGGAGATCGCGCTCGTGGACGGCGTCGCCGTGACGGTCGGCAAGACCGACGACTGCGACATCGTCCTCGCCGACCAGACGCTTCCCGACGCGCCGATGAGGATCGAGGCCGGCGCCGGCGGCGCGACCCTGGACGGCGAGCCCGTGGAGCCCCTGCACGTCGTCTCGCGCGGCTCCACTTCGTTCGCCATCGGGCCGTCGGATTCGGCGTGGGGCGAGCTGGTGTGGAGGGAAGAAGCCACGGAGAGCGGCGAAAAGGCCGAGGACGGCGGGGCGGAGGAAGCGAGGCGCGAAGAGGCGCCGCCCAGCGCGCCGGCCCCTGCGCCGGAGGAGCGCGCCGCGCCGCGCCGCCGCGGATGCCTCGGCTGCCTATTGTGGCTGCTCGTCCTTCTGCTGATCCTGCTCGGCCTCGCGTGGTTCTTCCGTGAGGCGCTGAGGCCGAAGGCGGAGGAATTGTGGGGGCGGATGACGGGAGCGGAGGGAGCGCCGCAATCCCAGAAGGCGCCGTCCCATCGCGAAGGCGCCGCCCCCGCCGCCTCGCCGTCCGGATCGGCGATGTCCTCCGTCGCCGGGAAGTACGCCCTTTCCGTCACGAACAAGAACGGGCGCGAAGTCTTCGTGGGAGACTTCAAGACCCGCGCAGAGAGGCTTGCCGCGACTGCGGAGGCGTATGCCGCCAAGCCGGGGGTGGAGATCGACTTCGCAGACTGCGAATCGCTCAGGACAGCGGTGGACGACACCCTTGCGCTCGTCGGCGAGACCAGGCTCTCCGTCTCGGCCGTCACCAGCCGCGTGGCCGTGATCCACGGCGTGGCGCTCGACATAGTGCGGGCCGTGCAGGCCATCGCGGCCGACGTGCCGAAGATCGCGAACGTCGATCTTTCGGGCGTGGAGATCGCCCGCGCGGCGGTTCCGGCTCCGACCCCGTCCGCCGCCAAGCCGGCCCCCGCCCTTCCCGTGAAGGCCGAGAAGCCCGTAGTGAGGACGGCGGACGTGGTGAAGACGATAAGGGAGGCGAAGCACGCCACGCCGCTGCGGGTTGAGGCGCCGCCGCCGTCGCTTCCAGTGTGCGGCATCCTCGCGACGCCGTATCCGTGCCTTGTGCTGAACGACGGGAAGCGGATACTTGAGGGCGCGCCCGTCGGCGACTGGACCGTCGTGAAGATTGGCGTGGACAGCGTGGTGATCACGAACGCAACGGGAAGATTCGTGTGGAAGCCGTAGGGGGTTGAAAAGTTGAAAGGTTGAAAAGTTGAAGAGGTGAAAGGTTGAGAGGTTGATGGGAGAAGAGAGGACAGAACCGCTCAGGCTCATCGAGATCGAGAAGGAGCTGGCGGGGCCGGATCGCATGGCGGCCCTCGCCAGGTACGACGCCGCGCTGGAGGCGCTCTCCGGGCGCATAGACGCGGCCATGAAGGAGGGCCTGCCGCCCGCGGAGTTCCCGAAGGCGAAGGAGCTCATGGAGGCGACCGTGCTGGCAAGGAAGATTTTGCGCCTGACCGTCCGGGTGGACGGCCGGGCCACATGAAACGCCGAGAGGCGAACGTTCAACAAAAAAGAAAGGTAAAAGAAATGGGAGTAGGACAACCAACAATCATCGCTCCGGTCGATGACGTCGACAACAACGGCTACCGGATGAAGACGCCCGGAGACACCAACAACTACATCCACACCGACCAGGTGTACTCGGCCCTCATGAACGCGGCCGTGGCGATGGAGACGCGCCTCAAGCAGTCGCTCGAGAACTACGAGCAGCACCCTGACGTGCAGGCGAACCTCCAGCAGCTGCAGTACGACCTGCAGCAGTGGAACCTCGCGCTCACGACGATGACGAACATCAACAAGAACATGGGCGACGCGCTCAACTCGATCGCGTCGAACTTCCGCTGATGCTCGACCTCACGCCCGAAGAGGCGCGGCTGTTGTTGAACGTCGCCCTGATGGCGACCGGGCAGAACCGCTTCCGGTCCGCCGCGAAGATCCTCGCGGCGCTGGGGCGGTTCCGCCCGGACTCGCCGTCCGTGGCGTCGGCGAACGCCATACTGTTCATCAGCATGCTCGACTTCCAGGGCGCGGTCGACTATCTCGACCGCGATGCGATCCCGCGCTTCCCCGACGCGGCGATGCTCAAGGCTTTCAAGGGGATGGCGCTCCTTAGGATGGGGCGGACCTCCGAGGCCCGCGCCCCGCTGGAGGACGCCGCAGGCCAGTCCGCCGATCCGGCGGCGGCGCAACTAGCAAAGGACTTGCTGACATGACGGAATCAATGGTAGTAGAGGCAGTGCGCGGCGTGGCCGGCGGGCAGCAGCTCGCCGCCGCAGCGCAGGGCGCGACGGGGCCGCAGGCCGCGGCCGATCCGGCCGCCGTGGCGCGCTTCCAGGCGGCAATGGGCGCGCAGGCGCCGGATCCAATCCCGTTCGCCTCCGAGGCGTCCGCCGCCTGGCGCGCCGCGCAGGCGAACAACCAGGGCATACTGCACCGCATACGCGCGCTGTCGCATCTCGAGCGCCCGGGCGGGGCCACCGCCGGCGAGCTCGTGGAGCTGCAGTACGAGGTGATGAACCTGGCCTTCCAGCAGGAGGTCGTCACGAAGGTGGCCGACAAGTCGTCGACGGCAATACAGACGCTTGTGAAGAACCAGTGACAAGAGGGACGCGGGACGCGAGACGAGTCTCCCGTCCGCCGCCGCGCGTCAAAGCAGAAAGGCATCAAAGATGAAATTTCCGACAATCGTGGTTTGCGCGGCGCTTCTTCTTGCGGGCTGCGAGAAGGACGCCACGCTCCACTCGGGCCTTGAGGAGCGCCAGGCGAATCTCGTGATGGCTGCGCTTCTGGACTCCGGCATCTCCTGCCGCAAGGCGCCTGGCGAGGAGGGCACGTGGAACGTCCTGGTCTCTGAGGGCAGGTTCGCCGAGGCCGTGAACCTCCTTGAGCGCCGGGGGCTTCCCCGCCAGCCCAGGCAGGGCATCGGGGAGGTGTTCAAGAAGACGGGCATGATCTCCTCGCCGAGCGAGGAGCGCATCCGCTTCATGGACGCCCTTGCGCAGGACATCGCCCGCACCATCCAGATGATCGACGGAGTGGTGGACGCGCGCGTGCACGTGGTCCTGCCGGAGAACGATCCCTTCGCCCGCAACGCGCTGCCGTCCTCCGCCGCCGTCGCGATCCGCTCGCGCTGGGACGTGGACCTCACCGACCTCGTGCCGTCCGTCAAGGGCCTCGTGAAGAACGCGATCGAGGGACTTGCATACGAGAAGATACAGGTGACGGTGTTCAAGGACGAGCCGCCCCGGAAGTGATGCGATGACCTTGGAAGAGAGACAGTTCCTAAAGACCGCCGCCTGGATGTTCATGCGGCACGGACAGCGCCCAAGGGCGCTAGCCGTGTGCGAGGCGCTGGCGGAGGACGATCCGCGCGACGGCGTCGCCGCAGTGGCGCTGGCGGAGTTGCTTCTGGACGAGGGCGCCGCCGGGCGCGTGGTGGAGACGCTGCATGCGGCGGAGGTGCCGCCGGAGCTCGACCACGCCGAGGCCGTTCTCGAGACACGCGCCCTGCGCATGATGGCGCGCGACGGCGAGGCGGCGGCCCGCTGGCGTCGGCACATCGAGGCGAGGAAGGGAACTGCGCGCAAATGGGTGGGCTGAAGGTTGGAAGGTTGAAGGTTGAAAGTTGAAAGGTTGAAAGTTTAGGTCTGAAGTCCGATGTCTGAAGTCGAGAAAATAACCATGGATGAAGCGAGGGAGCTGGTGGCCGATCCGGTTCTCTGGCCGAAGATCCGCGATCTTCTGTGGGATTTCGCTCCGCAGGTGCATGGGAGCTGGATCGCGGGGATCGACGGTCATGATGCGCTGCCAGATCTCGCTTCGTTGTTGCCGTCCAGCCATAGGCTCAAGGTCTTTGTCCTCTCCTCCCTCGGCGTCGAGCCTTGCTTCCACGCGTTCCCGAAGGACGACTGGAGCCGTCTGCTGCTCCTGGACGGCGCGGCGCTGCTGTCGATCGCCAAGTGGCTCGGGGCGCTCGCGTGCGCGGACGCCCTCCGCCGCGTGACGGGGGGCGCGGCGGTACGCGAGCTCAAGGCCGGCCTCCACGGCGTCTATCCCGAGGTGTTCGGCTTCACCGCGTACTTCAAGGGCCTTTCCTCGTGCGGCGTCGCGGAGGTGCAGGGTCCGCAGGCGGTGGTTGAATCAGGGTGCAGGATGCTGTTCTCCATCGTCCATGGCCTTGCGGAGCCGCTGCGGCGCAGGTTTGAGCTTAAACTCCCAAAGAATCTCTGCGAAGCCTGTCAGGCTGCGCCCCCGCTCGAAATGGACGCGGGCGCGGTTCGCAAGCTCCTCAAACTCAAGTTCCCGGAGGCGTACAGGATATGCTGCTGATCAACAAGGAAAACTTCAAGCTACAGACCGAGAGGCGCGTGGTCAAGGCCGCCGACGCCGCGACGGTGCGCTCCGCCGCCGAGATCGTGGCAGCCGCCGAGGCAGAGGCCGCCAGGATCCGCGAGGATGCCAAGGCTGCCTTCGAGGAGGAGAGGAGGAAGGGCTACGAGAAGGGCCTTCAGGACGGCAAGCTCGAGATCTCGATGCAGAAGCTGGAGCTCGTCGATTCCTCCGTCGCGTTCATGGAGAGCGTGGAGCAGAAGATGGCGGAGGTCGTGATGAAGGCGCTGAGGGCGTTCGTCGTGGAGGTTGGCGACGAGGAGATGGTCGTGCAGATCGTCCGCAAGACCATGAACGCCGTGATACGCACGCAGCGGCAGGTGACGCTCAAGGTGGCGCCGGAGATGGTCGAGGCAGTGCGCTCCCGCGTCGCGGAGTTCCGCGTGGCCTATCCGACGGTCGACACGCTGGACGTGGTGGAGGACCCCCGGCTCAAGGGCGCCGCGTGCATCCTCGAGACCGAGGCGGGCGTGGCGGACGCCTCCGTTGATACGCAGCTCGCCGCGATCGAGAAGTCGCTCAAGAAGCACATCGCCAGGGAGACGTGATGGAGGGAGTGTTCGACTATATCCCCGAGGTGCTGAACCGCGCCGTTGAGGATGCGCAGCCCATCGACGTGAAGGGCAAGGTCATCCAGGTGGTCGGCACCATCATCA
>CAMOHV010000136.1 GCA_946615275.1 uncultured Verrucomicrobiota bacterium
CGCCACGCCAACCCCCGGCAGACGGTCCAGCACGGCGGCGATGCGCTCCCTCTTCTCCATCTCGGCGTCGAGGGCGGAGGGGAAGAGCGACGGCTCGGGATCGGACGGCTCGTCCACTATGTCCGTCACGCCGAAGCCGATGAGCCGCACTATACGCCGCGCGCCGGGCGGCCATTCGCGGTCGAAGAGCGCGAGCGCCTGGCGGCGGAAGGAGATGTCGTCGCGCGCGGGCATCTCGAAGCGCGTCTGGCGCGTGATCGTGTTGAAGGCGCCGTCGCGCAGCTTGAGCTTTGCCGTGCGGGCCCAGCGCTCCTCGCGGCGGAACCGGCGGGCGACCTCGGCCACGAGCTCCACGAGAGCCGCGCGCACCGCGGCGCGGTCCTCCTCGTCCTCGGGGAAGGTATGCTCCCGCGAGACACTCTTCTCCGCCTCGCCCTCCCAGGCGACCGGCGTGTCGTCGCGCCCGAACGACTCGTCCACGAGGCTCCGCGCGAGAGACGCGCCGAGGACGCGCTCCAGGAACCGCATGTCCGCGCCCTGCAGGTCCCCGCATGTCCGATAGCCGTATTTCGCGAGCGCCTCGCCTGTCTTCTTGCCCACGCCCCAGAGTATCTTCGCCGGCTTCGGGGCGAGCCAGCGCGCGATCTCGCCGGGGTCGGACGGCATCTCGAAGAGCCCGTCGGGCTTCGCCTCCTCGCTCGCGATCTTCGCGAGCAGCCTGTTCGGGGCGAGGCCCACAGAGCATGTGAGCGCGCACTGCGCGCGCACCTCCGCGCGCAGCCTCTCGCCAAGCTCGCGCGCCGTGCCGAAGAGATGCACCGTGCCCGTCACGTCGAGGAACGCCTCGTCCACCGACACCCCCTCCACGAACGGCGAATAGTGCCCCAGTATCTCGAACACCTGGTCCGACACCTCCTGGTACACCCTCATCCTCGGCTTCACGAATATCCCCTGCGGGCATCTCGCGTACGCCGTCCTGGACGGCATCGCCGAATGTACTCCGAACTTCCTGGCCTCGTACGAACAGGTGGAGACCACACCCCTTTCGTGCGGCCCCGCCCCCACTATCACCGGCTTCCCGCGCCACTCTGGATGGTCGCGCTGCTCCACCGACGCGAAGAAGGCGTCCATGTCTACGTGCAGTACCGTCATTTCGCCGGCTTCGCCATCCAGTCGAGGACGCCCATCACCACCGCCGCGGCCACCTGCCTCTGGCGCTCGGGGTCCCAGGACTCCTCCTCGCCCTCGGGCAGGTTTATGAAGTCCACCTCCACAAGGCAGCTCGGCACGACGGGGTTGCGGCACACCGCGAGCGACTTGATCAGCGCGCCGCGGTCCTTCACCGGCGCCATCACCGCCGCGACGTGCTTCTGGATCGCCGCCGCGAGCGCGCGGCCCGGGTCGTTGGAGGCGAACGTGGCGGTGTAGCGGGCCAGCCGCGGATTGGTGGCGCAGTGCGTGGCGTTGTGGTGGATGGAGATGAAGAGGTCGGCGCCGTCGCGGAAGGCGCGCCTGGGGCGGTCGTAGAGGGCCGGGAAGGAATCGTCCTCGCGCGTCATGGCGACGCGGAAGCCGGCCTTCGCGAAGGCGTCGCGGACGGCCTTGGCCTGCGCGAGGTTCACGTCCTTCTCGCACCAGCCGTGCGGCGAGATGGCGCCCGTGTCGCGCCCGCCGTGCCCGGGGTCTACGAGAACGAACACGTCCTTCGGCTTGCGTCCAACGGGCGGCGGCTTGCAGACCATGTTCGTTGGTATCCCAAGGTCGGCGTACGGGTCGTGCGGCTTGGACGGCGCAGGCTTGACGCCAGCCTTCGGCGGCGCCTCCACCTTGAACGTGCGCTCGAACCTCTCTCCGTTCCATTCCGCGACGATTCGGTTCACGCCGCTCGTCACTGGCACCATCGCGAGGAACGCGCCTGTCCTGTACACGTCCGTCGTCGCGCCGTTCACCAAGAGCACGGACTCCGCTTTCGTCGGCACCGCGCCTATGCAGTATGTGTTGGTGACGCACGGCAGCAACATCCCCTCGCCGGGGAACGAGATCAGCACTGCGGCCAGTTGGGCTATCATCTTGATTTCCTCCCCTTCTTCACTTCGCCGCCGACCTGTCTTCCACGTCCAGCCACTCTGGATGCTCCCTCAGGCCCTCGGCCTCCTTCGGCATGGAAGGCCGCAGGCGCGATGTCTTTAGGCCCATCTCGGAATACGGCAGCTCCTTGAAGCCGAGCGCCAACGCGGGCGACTCGGGCTTGAGGCGGTAGTCGTGGTTCGCGAAGTCGCGGAAGAGCGGGTCGGCGATGACGGAATGGACGTCCTGCCCGGCCGCCCGCCAGCCGGCCCAGCCGCCCTTGTGGCCCGTGTGCTGGTTGACGTTCGTCGCCTGGCCGGGCCAGTACACGTTGTCGTCGAACGGGTTCTTGTCGAGCTGCAGGCCCCAGCCGCGGAGCATCATGCCCGCGCCCTGGTCGGGGTAGTAGACGATGTTGTTCCTCACCTGCACGCCCATCATCGTGGTGCCGTTCTCGTTGAAGCACACGTCGTCGCGGTCCGGCGCCTGGGCAAGAGAGGGCTCCGAGAGCCAGCGGTGGTCATTGTCCACGAGGCGGTGGTATTCCTTGGAGATAGCCGCGCGGCGCACCTTCATGAAGTAGCCGTTGGTGGCGGAGTTCCAGGTCTGGAGCGAGAGCTGCGCGGTCTTCTCGCCAGAGGGGAGAGCGCCGTTGGAGATGAAGACGTTGTTGGAGATCGTGATCCAGCGCCCGTTGTGGAGATGCATCGCCACATGGTGGCAGTGCTCCACGAGGTTGCCGTACACCTTGAGCCCGCCGCAGCCTTCGTCGGGGTATATGCCGCACGCGCCCTTGAAGAGCTTGTACCTGCCGTCGCCTGCGCGCTGGAAACCGATGGAGTCGGAGAACCAGTTGTAGCGCACGGTCGTGCCCTGGCCGCCTGTCCAGCCGCCGCCGTAGATGGCGCCGGTGTCGTCGTTGATGGTGTTGGTGTGGCGCACGCGGTTGTAGGCGATGTCGCAGAAGTGCCCGTATCCGAATAGCCCGCAGCGCGGCGTGTCGTGGATGTAGTTGTGCCTGATCGCGACGCCCTGGCCCCGCATGATCACGCCTATGCCGTGGGAGTTGACCTGGCCCACGTGGTGGATGTAGTTGTTCTCGACCGTCGTGCCGGAGCGGTCGGTGAACGAGCTCTCGCCGTGGGGCGGGGCAACGGAGACACCGTGCCCGCCGATGTTCCAGATGTCGTTGTCGCGCACGTCTATCCTGCGCCCGTTCGCCACGACGCCGCATCCCCCGTGGAAGCCGATGTCGTGGATGGCGCATCCGCGTACCGCCACGTCGTCGGACCACATCACCTCCACGCCCGCGTTGCCGCCCGTCACCTCCAGCGACTCCAGGACCACGTTAGCGCAGTACGAGACCTTCACGATCTGCGGCGCGAGCGCGACGGTCGTCACGCCATCGTTGGGGTCCTCGCCCGCAGGCGGGATGAAGTAGATGCGCCCGCCCTTCCTGTCGAAATACCACTCGCCAGGCGCGTCAAGCTCCTCCCTCACGCCCATGATGCACCAGCGGTCCCAGATGAAGAGGCCCTGCACCACCGCCTCGTGCTTCTCCTTGAGCTGGATCACTCCGGCCTCGGTGACGTTCGTGACGGAGTAGGAGCGGTTCCACCAGTTGTGGCGCGGAAACACTATCACCCACCCCTCGGCGGGGTTCGACCATCTGCGCCTGTCCTCGGCGCGGATGGGTATCTCGTCCGTGAACATCCCTATGGGCTTCTGCACGTAGATGTTGCCGGGGGTCGACTTGCCGTCTGCGAAGGCGAAGCCGGTCGTGTAGGGCTTGGAGGCATCCAGGTTGGGCCAGCGCGCCGCCTCCATCTTCCTGCCGTTGAAGAAGAACAGCTTGTTGCGCTCGGGGAGGTTGAGCGCCGAGACGTCCGCGGACCACACGTCGCCGCGTCCGTTGAACGGCGTCTTCGCCCAGCCCTTCACGGCGGTGCCGCCCAGGAGGCGCGGCTTGCGCGCCGGATCCGCCGCCACGATGGAGAGAGGCGCCCAGTTGGCGCGCGCGTGGTGTGCGTCGATCACAAGGCCCTTCTCAAGCTGGTAGTCGCCGGGGGCGAGGCGCAGCGTGAGAGGCGTCAGAGTGTCCTTGGCGCGGATCTCCGCGACCTGCTTCAGCGCGGCGTGGAGCCCGCCGGGCGCGACGTCGATTACGCGCGGCGGATTCCAGGGCGCGATCTCGATCGCGAACGCCGTCGCGGGGCCGTCCTTGAGCGCGGCGGTGTCCACCTCCATGAGGCGGTTCTGGGACATCTTGAGCGCGGCCCTCCGCGCGCCGCCCGCGCCGAGGGGGAACATCTTCATCTGGCCCTCGGCGAGCCCCTTGAACATGATGCGGAACGGGCCCGTCTCCACCTTGCCTGGCAGGGATGTGTCCGATGGCGTCACGTAGAGCGCGAGCGAGAGCGCCTCGCCCACCGGCCTGCCGTCCTGCGGCACAAGCGAGAGGCGCGCGCCGAATGACGTCTTGCGCGCCTCCATGTGCGCGGAGTCCGCTTCGTTGAACGGCGTGAACGAGAGGTCCTCGCCGCCGATCTGCGGCGCCAGCTCGCCGTCGGGCCTCTTGAAGACCGGCCGGAACAGCTCCGCGAGAGGCGAGCCGCGCCTCTCAAGCGCCTTCAGGAACTCGCGCGCGAGGATGCGCGCCCCGCGCCTCGTGGTGTGCGCGAAGTCCTTGCCGTCCTGCACCGCGCGGTACCATGAAAGTGACTCATCCCTGCCGGCCTTGTCGGCGAGCGCCCTCAGCATCGCCGGCATGTCGCAGCGCATCACCTTCGCGCCCTTCGCGCGCGCGGCCTCCTTCATCGCCTCCTCAGATGCGGACTCGCCAGCGCCCAGCGCCAGCACCACGAAATCGCCTTCCTTGACCTTCTCCACCACGGACGCCCTGCGCGCCGGATCGCGGAACGCCGCCGCGTCCTCGTCAGCGAGGTTCACAACGGCGTTGCCCTTCTTGAGACGCGCCTCCAGCTCGTCGCCCCAGCTGCCAAGGCACCACGTCTTCGGGTCTTCCCCCTGCTTCCTGCGCGAGACTAGCTCCGGCCCGCCCACGAGGAAGACGGTCTTCGCCTC
>CAMOHV010000137.1 GCA_946615275.1 uncultured Verrucomicrobiota bacterium
ACGGTGACGATGCGCTCCGTGGAGGGGATGAAGCCGGAGAGGAGGTTGAGGAGGGTGGTCTTGCCGGAGCCGGTGCCGCCGGCGACGATGATGTTCTTGCGAAGGATGACGCAGGCGCGCATGAACTCGGCGGCGTTGTGGGTCCAGGTGCCGTAGCTGATGAAGTCCTCGGTGGTGAGGGCGCGCTTGGCGAACTTGCGGATGGTGACGGTGGGGCCGGAGAGCGAGAGGGGCGGGATGGTGGCGTTCACGCGGGAGCCGTCGGCGAGGCGGGCGTCCACGTAGGGCTGGGATTCGTCGATGCGGCGGCCGAGAGGGGCGACGATGCGCTCGATCACGGCCATGACGCTGGCGTCGTCGGTGAACTGGAGGTCGGTGAGCTCGAGGCGTCCGCGGCGCTCCACATAGACGCGGTGGGGGCCGTTCACCATGATCTCGGTGACGGTCTCGTCGGCGAGGAGGTCCTCGAGCGGGCCTAGGCGGAGGGCCTCGTTGAACACCTCGCGCTCGAGGCGGTCGGCGTCGAGGCCCTTGGGGAGGCGGCCGTTGCCCTTCACCTGCGAGACGATCTCGTGGATCTTCTCGCGGGCCTGGGCCTCGAGGCCTTCGCGGTTGACGCCCTGGGCGGTGAGGCGCTTGAGATCGAGGCGGGCGAGGAGCTCGGTCTGGATCTGCTCCTTGGCCTTCCGCATGGCCTCAGCCCGTAAAGGGCTGAGGCTCAGGTTGGATGGGGGCGATTCATGTGAGGGAGATGTGGGAATGGGCTGGCTGGATGGGGGAGATTCACGTGGAGGGGAAGGGGAAAGGCTGGAAGAGAGCGATTCGTTTGGAGGTGGAATGGGGGCTTCTTCGGCGGCGGGAGAGAAGCGAAGCATGCAGTTGCCGATCTGGACTACGGCGTCGGGCGCGAGCGGGACGAGGTCGTCTATCGCGACGCCGTTCACGTAGGTGCCGTTGGCGCTGCGCATGTCCTTTATCGTGGCCTGCGCGCCTGAGAGCGTGACGAATGCGTGGCGCTCGGAGATCTCGGGGAATGGGAGGCAGATGGCGCAGGATGCGCCGCGGCCGATGAAGTACGCGCCGTCCTCGAGGCGGCGGCGTTCCGGCATGCCGTCGCCGGGGCGGATGAGGTTCAATGTGAAAGCCATTTGCGGAGCCTCACTTTCCGTTGACCTTCAGCTGGCGCTTCGTGTTGAGCTCTTCGATCTCCGCGCGGATCTTGGCGAAGTCCACCTGCGGGAGCTCCTTCTCGTAGGAGGTGTCGTTGCGGTTCCTGAGCGAGAGGGAGAGCCGGCCCTTGATCTGCTCGGCGAAGACGAGCATCTCGGCCTCGCGTGGGGTGACCTCGAGGGTGACGGTGGAGTAGGAGGCGCCACCGGGCTGGGTGTAGCCGTAGGCGGCGGACTTCGCGGTCTCCTTGCCAGTGGCGAGGACTAGGACGTTCTGGAGGATGGTGCAGGTGACGAGCTCGAGCTGGGGGCGTCCGTCGCGGTCCACGGCCTTGCCGGGGAAGGAGAATGTGCCGATCACGTCCACGTGGTCGTTGGGGCGGACCATGCCGGAGACGGAGGATGCGCCGGAGCAGTTGATGGAGACGGCGCGCATGAGCTTGCGGACGTCGGCGGCGAGGCCGCCGGACGCCGGGTTGCCGCCTTCGAGGTCGGCCCAGAAGACGACATCCTTCTCGCGGTGGCCGAGGAGGAGGCGGCGCCCTATGACGTCGGAGAGGTTCTCCTCGAGGATGGCCTGCCCGCGCAGCCCGTTCTGGGGGACGGTCAGGAGGCCGACGTCGGAGCGCTGGATGACTGTGCCTGCGGGGAGGTTGCGGGTGTATGCCAGCACGTCGACGGTGCCGCCGTGCTTCGCGTAGAAGCGCGCCTTGAGATTCGCGACCTCGGCGTTCTTGTGTTCGAGGTATGTGCGCGTGAGGAACGCGGCCACGAGGCCGATCACGACGGACACGATGAGTACTATTTTCTGTTTCATGGGCTTGGATGATATTCTACCACAAAGCGTGGCGTTGGTGAAGTGTTGTTATCCGCGAACCGCCGGACGGGAGGTCTTCGGCGACGAGGGCGACGACGTCGCTGCCGCGCGTGAGGAGGCGGAATGTGGGGGTGGAGACGGGCGTCTCGGCCCAGCCGTCGTCGCGGAGCTCGGCGGCGGCGCGCTCGGCGGCGTCGGAGGCGTGGGCGGGGTCGTGGCGGACGGAGACGGCGGAGTCGCCGTGCGACGACGCGTGGACGGCGTCTGGCGGCGGCGCGGGCGCGCGGCGGAATATCCAGCCGCCGGACAGGGCGGCGGCGGCGATGGCGGCGATCAGGGCGGCGCGCTTCATTGGACGGCGCCTCCTTCCGCGCGGGCGGGCTTGGGGATGGACATGACGGGGAGAGTGGCCGTCTCGGAGAGGTGCAGCTTGGAGAAGCCGAGGAAGCGCTCCGCGCCGACGTCGCGCACGTCCACCTCGAAGTTGAGCGTCTCCTCGCGGACGGGGCCGGGCTCGGAGGGCGCGTCGGCCTCCGCCAGGGCGGCCATGACCGCGGGCGGCGCGCCGCCAAGGGTGTCGCCGCCAGCGGCGCTCTGGGCGTCGCGGCCGGCCTTGACGCGCACGAGGCTCAGGTGGCGCGTCGCCTCGGGGATGGCGCGCCCGAAGATGATGAGGGCTGAGACGATGAGGACGAGAGCGAATACGCCCACGATGAACTCGACCATGGCCTGGCCCGTCTTGTCAGTGCGCATGGCGCGTGCCTCCCTTCTGCGCGGAGTGTCCGCCGGTCACGAGGCACTGGTCGCTGTTGTCCTTGAGCCAGTCCGCGCCCTTGCGGCGGAACTCGGGGTCGTCCCATTTCTCGAGGATGCGGCAATAGCGGCAGTGGCTGGTGTCTTTATATGAGGTCTCCACGTATGGGCGCACGTGCTCGCGGACGTGCTTCACCCAGGATTCGTCCGCCATGCCCAGGCGGCCCTCGGATGCGCCGGCGAGGGGGATGAGGCGGACTGCGGAGAAGTCCGGCGTGACGATCGGGAAGAGTTTCCCGCCGAGGCGCGTGACGGGCTCTTTGTATCCGGCGGCGTCGCGGAAGCCGAAGGGCTTGGCGGCGGCGGTCCAGACGATCGCCTTTTCGGGGACGCCCGGGGTGAGGGCGTCCAGCTCGCCTATGACGCGCGTGGCGGCGGTGGCGCCGAACACGTTGTATTCGTCCTTGGGGGCGGAGAGGACGGGTATCTCCTCGGGGCCGGCGGGGTCCATTTCGGTCCAGGCGCGCCATCCATCCATGTCGCTGAGGTCGTAGGAGTACCAGACGTTGGCGATGGAGCTGGATATCTTGGCGGCGTCGTCGAGCTTATCGTCGGTCACGTTTGCGAGGCCGTATGCGGAGGCGAGGGTGCGCAGCTCCTCGCGCGATCGGTAGATGGGGAAGAAGGATCGGCGCACGAGGGCGCCGAAGAACTCCGGGTTGTCGGTGTCAATGGGGCGCGGCTCTGGCGGCGGGGGCCAGGCTTTGAAGTTGGCGAGGAGGGGCTCCATGTCGTAGATGAAGAAGTAGCACCAGTCTTCGCCTTCGACGGCCTCGTAGAAGCCGCGGTAGTAGAGGGTGTGGCCGTGGAAGTCGACGGTCAGGTCGAGGAGCCTTGCGTTGTCGCATCCGGCGGCGAGGCCTTCGCCGCGCACCTGGCGGAGCATGGTGGCGTAGTCCTGCCATTTCTCGGGCCAGAAGGAGCCGTCCGGTGCGGAGAGGCGCGAGGCGCGCGAGGCGGCCTCGTCCACGATGCGGGTGATGCCGGGGTCGGTGGCGGCGCCGTTGCGCCTGGCGGCCTGGCTGGCGGCGTAGAGGCCCATGAGGGGGCCGGCGAAGGCGATGCGCTCCTGGAGGGCGAGGATGCCGCCGGAGACTTCCTCGATGGTCTCCGGCATGTCGGCGTATCGGCACAGGGCGTCGATGCGCTCGAGGTTGAGGGCGCCGATGAGGTTGAGAGTGATGCCCTGCCAGCGGGCTGCGGCGAGGGCGGCGGCGTCGCCGGCGTTGCCGAGGCGGGACTTGCCGCGCAGGGCGAGGAAGACGTCCACGTTCACGAGCGCGAGGAAGATGAGGGCGACGAGCATCAGGACGAGCGCCACCACCACCTGGCCGGACCGGCTGTGCTTGAGGGGAGTCTTCATTTGAGGTAGAAGGGGTAGTGGCTTTCGATCTTGGCCTCGCCATGCAGCGTGATCATGGCGGCGTCGTCGCGCGCGGGCGCGCCCTGGGGGTTGATGGAGTTGAAGACGGGCTGCTTCTGCCAGACGTGCATCGTGAGCTCGCCCACGTCGCCGTGGGGCTCGGCGCACGACCAGCCGAGGTTCCCGTTGCGCCAGAGCTCGAAGTCCAGTATGCCTTCGGTCTCGGCCGGGGAGGCCGTCTGCAGGTAGGAGCCCATGCGGCTCACGAGCGTGGCGGTGGATGGGGCGCGGTCGTCGTTCATGCGAGTGTAGCATTCGCCGGAGACGGACATCGCGCCTAGGCGGGCCGTCTTGAGGATCATGAAGTCGTTGAAGCCGACGGCGCGGGCGCGGGCGGCGCGGGCGGCGGCGTAGTCCAGGGTGGTGTGGCAGATGAGAAGGCGGGCGTAGTCGAACACGAGGAAGAAGACGATGCAGAGGAAGAACAGGACGATGATGGATTCGACCATGGCCTGCCCCCCTCGGGCCGTGAAGGCCCGAGGTTCAGGTTGATGGGGGATGTGGGAAGGGCGGGGCATGGTCCGCCTTGGAGGGGGGGGTCAGTCTTCGCCGAGCTTCTTGAGCTTCTCTTCGTTGATTTCTTCGACGGCGGCCTTTGCGCTCTGGCCTTCCTGCTCGGAGAGGGCCTCGGTGGCGCCCGCCACCTTCTTGCCGGCCGCGCGGCTGAAGTAGGTGAACACGCTGATGAGCGCGATCGCGATGAGCGCGACTATGATGATGTACTCCACCATCGTCTGGCCTTTTCTGTTCTTGCGTGCCTTCATTGATTCGTCCTTTCTCATGGATATTCGGCGCTCACGAGCGTGGCCGTCCGTTCCGACGACGAGCGCGCCGCGCGCACCAGGAAGCCGAGCGCGAAGACGAGCCCGAGCAGCGCCACGAACACGAGGATGTATTCGAGCGCGGCCTGTCCTCTTCT
>CAMOHV010000138.1 GCA_946615275.1 uncultured Verrucomicrobiota bacterium
CATCTTTTACAGTCATGGATTCGTCTTCCGCAGTGACATACGAAATGGAATACCTTTCGCCGCCAGCTGACGCTGGGTCAGACTTAGCAATCATCTTGTTACATCCACTTCTTTTACGAACCACAGGTCTGAACAGCCATCGGCAGAGCTGAATGTCAGGACAATCCTCTGCGGGAGTTCGCCATCTATCCTGACGATGTCGTACGCCTCCTCGATGATGCCGTGAAGATAGTCATTCTTCTCGTGCCGCATGACGATTCGCTCGACGGGGAGTTCCTGGTTCCCGCTTTTCGCGGACACAAGTCTGCAGCTAGGCGAGATTAGCCCCTTGTTCTCGCGCCAATGATAGTCTATGCGGACACGCAAGACCCTTCCAGACTTAGGACGCCCAACCTCGAACATGGATTCCGGTCCCAGCACCTGAACCGATACTGGCTCGCTTGGCCTTAGGCCGCGCCATTCGGACCTCCTTTCCACAAGAGCTCTTTTGACTTGCTCCGAACAACCTATGATTCGCAGACGATTCTCCGTGTGGGAATCTTCGCGCACGGAGGCCACCTGCCCCCTGCGGCATGCGTCCCTGAAATCGTCCCAGCTTCTCCCCGGAGCAAGGAATACCGTGCGGAAGGCGCTGAGTTCGTCGCGCCACCACCACGTCTCACCGTGCGAGTCCTGGTTTGACACGAATGGCAGCACTCCCTCATATTGGTACAGAAAAGGCAGTAGCCATGTCATGTCGAAGCATCCGAAGTGAAACGTGCCGATCGCATCGTACTGTCCGCTGTCGAGCCAGATGCGCGCGCAGCACTCGTGATCGCAGATCTGCCACAGGTTGAAGACGGATTCCTCGACCGCACCCGGCGGCGGTGTCGCGGGATCGAGCAGATGCGTGAAGCTGCCAAGCCCCGGGATGCCACGGCGTTTCCCGTATGTCTCGTCTGAATGAAAAAACGTCACCGGCACCCCAATACTGTCCGCCTCGCGCTGTGCGGCGTCGACCCAGCCAGGCAATGCGTTCTTGGCACCCCACAGGTGTATCTTGAGGTCTTTTGCAATCTGCACGGCGTCTTTCACGCTTCCAGACCCAGGGGCCTCGAACTGCACTGTCCAGGCATGGCAGTTCGCAAAGTTGTCATGGGGCGCATCGACCGCATTCGCGCGTTCGGACCACACTAGTCCTTTCATCCATCCAAGTGCACACAGCATGTCGACGATGCGGAACGTCGCCATAGGGTCTGACCGCATGCCTGGACGCGGCGCAAAGCCGCCGTCTGCGTTCCACAAAGAGACTATCCAGCGGCGCAATCCCGCCTCGTCGCGGGGACGGATTCCCAAAGACGTCAGCGTGCGCACTGCGGCCCAGGCATACCAGACGTCGGACACGCCGCCCATGCATGGATTCGGCGACCATGTGAATCCGCCGTCCTCGCGCTGGCAGTCAAGGATCCACGATGCTGCGCGTCCGTCCGGCTTCTCGCCAAGAGCCCGAAGCGCGGCAAGCGCGTATGCAGTGTTGACGACATGCCCGTCCGACCCGTCGGAGGCGGGGGTCGTGTTGAAAGACCCATTGGCACGTTCGCGAACCTTCAGGTACTCGGTGAAGTTCTTTCGCGCGGCATCGCCGACAACAAGGCCGCAAGCCTCCTTCAACAGTGGAACACATGCCAGCTGCACGAGGACAGGATTCCCATTTTCTTCGTAAGCCGTCGCATAGCTGTCGATCTTCTCATAGCCGTCTATCTCGCTCCGGAACATATCCGCGCTCTCGCCAAGCGCATTCAAGATGCGAACCTGCTGCAGACGGTACTCGTACAATATGGCCCAGTGCCAGCGCGTCCTTGCCGACTCGACGGGGCGAGACAGAACGGGATGAATACCTTTCGCGACAAGCGTAGCGAGCGCCTTGGTATCGCCTCCGACATTCCGCCCCAAAAAGGCGTGCGTCATGACAGCCGCATACGTAGCGGAAAGATGCGAAGCGTCCTGCCCTGGATACGCATACCCCCCGTCTTGTTGTCTAAGCGACTCAAGATACGAGCATATTCTGTTGGCAGGCGTGATACCCGACGACACGGACACCTCCACCTTTTCGCCGGGATTCGCCGTTCCCCAAACACCCGTGGCCGGACCCCGCTGCAGAACCGCATGGTCGCCGAACAAAGGCGGCATTTCCACCTTGGCCAGCACCGGAGCATCCGCAGCCGCATGGGCATTAATGCCAATCAACGCAGCGACAGCCGTCTTGCACAGCGACAAACCATAAGCTCTCTTCACAATAATTCCTCCTCTTGGTTGACACGAAAACCAACAGGAAGAATTATACTACACTACAGCCAAAATCGCAACAAGTTGGACTGGGGGAAGGTCGGCACGGTCATTCCGCCAGGATCATGAGCGGCCAGGAGTCGGGCCTTTCCTGCACGTGGATGCCGGGAAGCGTTCCGGTGGTGACGGCCTTGTGGGAGGGCTTTACGTCGTCGCCGTCCCTGTCGTGCAGATAGAGCGAGAATCCGGACATGGCCCCCTTCCTCAGATACAGCGGCTCGATGTAGCGCGCCGGAAGGGTGAGCACGTATTCGTAGCCGTCGGCCGTCCGGCGGAAATCGCAGAGCACGTTCTTGGCGGCCTCCTCCTTGCCTGGCATGTTCACGCCGTCGGCGAGCTGATGGTCCACCTCCACGTAGCGCCATGCGAAGCCGCGTCCGTCGCGGTTGTCGAGCGGCGGCGCGAAGTCGTAGCGGTAGTCGTCGTCGTCATACCCGCCCTTGATGCTGGAGCGTCCGTTCGCCCCGCAGTCGAGATACAGCTCCAGCGCTCCGTCTGCGTTCCACAGGCACCTGCGGAATTGCGGATCCGTCGCGTTCCGGGGGATGGTCAGCAGCTGCGAATCCTTGGCCACGACGCGCACGAAGAGGGCTGAGGCGTTCCAGCACACCTGGTACGAGGCGGAGAGATCCGCGCCGTCGGGCGCCCTGCCCTCGTGCCAGTTCTCGAACCGATGCGCAGGCACCTTCGCCCAGTCCGGCCGCGCGCCGCACTTCGGCGCGGCGAAGACGGAGAGCGCGTAGGAGCCCGAGGACGGCTTGCCGCCACCGTCGGGCGCGACGCGCCAGTCGAATCGGAACTGCTTCACATCGCGTCCGTCCAGGCCAACGGCCCCCACGGCGAGGAAGCTCTCCCCGCTGGGCGCCACCGCGTATGGAAGCTCCCTGCCGCCCACGCGCAGGACGCCCTTCTGGGCACGGTCCGTGCGGTTCCTCAGCCGCGCGCCGATCGTTCCGTTCGCGGCGGGGACGAAGTCGACCCGCAGGCAGGAGGCGGCGTCGGACGAATGCGCGGCCTTGAGGTCGGCGACGAGGCGGTCTGCGTCCTTCGCCACGATGTAGAGCGGCGCGGACGTCAGCTGCAGGCCATTCCCCTCGTTCACGCGCTCGTTTCCCATGAAGTCCAGGAACCGCACCTTCTGCGAGAACCGCGCGTTCAGCCTGGGGCACCGCCTCCGGCCTAGCTCCGCGAGCTGGTCCACGGCCCAGATCGCCGCCACCGCGCGCTGTGCGCGTCCTCACCATCCCGCGCGTCCCATTCATGGACGATCCTCCGAAAAGGCCCTCGGTCCGCCGCCTCCTCGCGGGCGTCCTCATGTTCCTCCGCGGCGTCGCCCTCGCCCCCAGGCGCAACTACACGATCCTCCACGGGCTCAACGACGGCGCGATCGTCGCGCGCGCCATAGGCTGCGGCACGGTCCGCCGCCTCCCGTACGTCGCCGACATACAGAGCCCCTTCTGCGCGCGCGCCCTCTACCACGGCCTGCGCGCCGCCTCCGCGCGCGCCCTCGAACGACATTCCCTCCGCCACGCCGGCGCCATAATCTTCCCGGACGAGGACACCCTCGCCACCTTCGACGGCCCCATCCCCCGGGCCCGCGTCTCATTCATCCCCGACCCCCACGCCGAGCTGTTCCACGACGCCTTCACCCGTGCGGAGTTCGCCTCGGCGCTCGACCACATCTACGCCTACGTACTACGATGAAAAAGAAGAAACAAGTCAAAAGACATGCCAAGGGTAGAAGAGGAAAGAAGACCTCCTCATCCCCGATCCGCCGCATAGCCCGCAACATCGCGATCACCGTCGCCGCCATCTTTGCGCTCCTCTGCGCCCTCGGCGCATGGTACGCAAGCCACAGCGCAGAATGGCTCGCGGAGAAGGACGCCTCCCTCCCGCGCTTCGTCACCGCCCCGCTCCTATATTTCGGCGACCGCACCATCTACCTGACCGACGGGCTCGGCATCACCGGCCGCGATGTCGTGTACGACTTCGACGAGCCCCCCCCAGAAGGCCGCGTCTTCTTCGCAGGCGCCCCCGTCCGCACCGGCCAGCCCGCGCCTGCCGACATCACAGTCCTCGACCGCGGCGAGTTCGCCGTCGGATGGTCGCAGTCCCTCGGCCACGCCGTATGGGCCGCATACCACATCCCCCGCGAGGCCCGCTTCGAGTCCGACAAGCGACCCAGTTTCCGCAAGGACCCGGACGTCCCCGCATCACCCTCCGCCGCCGCATACGCCCAGACCGGCTACGACCGCGGGCACCTCGCCCCCAACCACGCCATCGAGACTCGCTTCGGCCCGGACGTCCAGCGCAAAACGTTCTACACCACAAACATCGCCCCCCAGCGTCCCTCCCTCAACCGCGGCGCGTGGCGGCTCGTGGAACGCCTCGCCTCCGATCTCTGGACCGCGAAGTACGGCGAGCTGTGGATGCTCGTGGGAACCATATCAAAGCCGCGCGGCGAACCGGGCGAACGCCTCGCCGGAACAACCATCGACGTCCCCGAGGCTTTCTGGACCGTCATCGTCGCGCAGACCGACGACGGCGTGCGCGCGCTCGCGATCGTCCTCCCGCAGACGGCCGAATGGGACGCCTTCCCTGTCCACGGCATCGTATCCATCAACGACGTCGAGCGCCTCTCGGGGCTGGACCTTCTCCCCGAACTTCCATCGTTCATAGCTAAGCCGCTGGAGGCCGAGCGCCCCACGCGCCTCTGGCCGGTCCGCCTGCGCGACGTGTTCAGCCTCATCGCCCTGCGGTTCCCCAGCTCGTAGCGCAAGAGCAAGCGCCGTCTTGCGGCCTAGAAATCATCCG
>CAMOHV010000139.1 GCA_946615275.1 uncultured Verrucomicrobiota bacterium
GATCTCGGGATGAAGGTAGTATCTCTTGGAGAAGCTGGTCATCAGAATCACCACCAGATAGTACGTGAGCGCCGTGACGAGCGATATGGCCATGCCTATCGACGACTCACGCCTCTGCGCGCGTATCCCCAGCGGCACGCCCACCAACACAAAGCATATCGAAGCGAACGCGAACACCCATCTCTTCTGGAACTCCGTGCGTATGTCGCTCAGGTACTTGCGAGCGAACTTGCGCTCGGCGCTCTTGAGGCGCCCCTCGTCGGTGTGCTTCTCCTTGTCGAGCTTGCGGCTCCAGGCCTTGGCCTTGGATATGGCCTTGGCCATCTCGAAGAACCGGAAGTCCTTCTCGCGCCGCTTGTACTTGGAATCCTTGAAGGCGTCCTTCACAGTGTACTGGAAGCGCTGCGCGCGCGCCATGCCAGGATGCTCCTCGTCGAGCGGATCCACGGTCATGTTGAAGAGATCCAGGACGAGATCGCGGTCCTTCTGCGTGACGCGGGCCTTCGATGCCGTCACCATGCGCTCCACCTTCGAGTTGGAGTAGTCCAGCACGATCAGATCGTGGAGCATGTTGCCCTCCTTGGACTCGAAGTACACCTTCACCTTCGGGAATTCGCTTATGACGCGCCCCGGCTCGAGCATCTCAAGGCCCGAGCCGACCGATATGCGCTTCACGAGCCGGCGGCGCACCTCGTGCCCGCGCGGCACGATCTCGTTGTTGATGAAAAGACCGATGCAGGTGCAGACGGCGGCGAACGCCATCGGCCAGCGCATCACAGTGAGAAGGTTGATGCCGCAGGCGCGCATAGCGGCCACCTCGCTGTCGGCGCTCATGCGCGAGAAGACCAGCACCGCCGAGACGAGAAGCCCAAGCGGAATCGTCCACTGCATCGTCTCGGGGAAGGCCACCAGCGCGAACTGACCCACGAGGTTCATCGGAAGGCCCTGGAGCATGTAGCCGATGATCTGCACCAGGAGGCCGATCGTCAGGACGAACGACAGGACGAGGAACGCCAGGAAGAACGACGACAGGAACGACGAGAACACATAGCGCTCGATGGTCTTCATTCGTCCGCTCCAAAAGAATACTGCAACCCGGCGAAGACCCCGTAGAGCATCCCGCACGGCGAGTCGCAGCAGAGGGCGGCGCGCGCCTCGGCGCGGACGCTGAGCCGCTCCGTGAGATGGTAGAACGCGCCGACGCCGGCCATCGGCCCGAAGGCGCTTCTGTGCGAGCAGTCGGCGAAGACGTGCTTCGAGGCGAACGCCGCCTGCGCGCCGAACGTCACGAATGGATCGAACCGTTCGCTGCCGAAGAGGCGGTCGTAGAAGTCGAACGCCGTGAGATGCATGAGGCCGCCGACGGAGGCGCCCGTGAGCGACGCCTCGCCCATCCCCTTGGCCGATGCCCTCGGGACGGACGACGCCTCCACCTCGATCGCGAACGTCTCGGTGGCATAGTACCCGCCGCGCAGCGACACCGCCGCCGCGCGCCTCAAAGCATTGCCGTTCCCGGGCAACAGCATGCCGCCGGACGCCCCGACGCTCCAGCGATCGTACGCATAGCCCTCGCCCTCCTCGCCAGCGCAGCTCAGCGCCGCGGCCGCGAGAATCGACAATATGAAAACTGATTTCCTCACGGTGGACATTATAGCATATTTTCGCAGGCCGTGGTTCATGATTCCGTCTCAAGTACCTTCACGGCACGCCAGCCGCCCCACACGAACGGACGCCACGGGCGGATGCCCCTCACCACCTTCACCACGCGCCCCGACGAATCGAGGAACGTCGCGTCTATCGCGAAGCGCATGAAGAAGGTGTGTATGCAGTTGCACTTCAGGATGAGCAGCCCTTCGCCTGGCGGCAGGCCCTTGCAGCCTATGAGCCCCTTGATGCGCGCGAAGAGGCTGCGCGCCACGCGCGCCCTCACGCCGCACACCTCGGCGAACTCATCTACGTTCGACATGCAGTCTCCTACCTTTGCACCCAGTCGCCCGCCGCGCAGCCGTCGGGGAAAGTGCAATGGAGGAAGATCCCCTCGGCGGGACGCCTGCGGTAAGTCGAGCGCGCAGGGCGGAGGATCTCGATGGTGTGCATCCCAGGGGCGAGCGTCGCGTCGATGGAGGTGGTGGTGTTCACGCCAGGGCGGAACACCTCCTTGTTGTCGATGTACAGGTGGCACGTCCAGTCGCCGCGCGTGAAGGCGAAGCGCGTGGGCTTCGCCACTTCGATCCGCGTCCTGAGGCGCACGTCCTTGCCCTCGTGGGCCTTGCCCCAGAGCTTGTCCGGGAAGATGGATTCATGCCCGTCCATCCCCTCGAGCCACTTGAGCCTGCGCCATTCGCGCTTGTTGGACCCGGGGTCCGCGAGCGTCGCTTCCCAGGAGAGGAACCTGTTCTGCGTGAGCGGATTCACCTTCACGCCGATCTTCGTGCGCCACCCGTCGCCGGCGAGCGCCACGGTGGCGGGCCACGTGAACATCCCCACGGGGCCGTCCTTCGGCGGCGTGATGGTCAGCGACCCCTTGAACGCGCCGTCCTTCTTGGCGAGCTTCACGGCGCCGCCGAAGTCCCATCCGCCGGAAGGGGGGATGGAGACGGCGGCGATGCGCACGTCGTCCGCGAGGACGCCGTTGAGCCTCAGCTCCACCGGCAGGGAGAACGGTTTGCGGAGGCGCCCGGCGACGGCTTGGCGGAGGTTGTTGTTCCACGGCTGCACGCTGAACTGCATGCCGAACGCGCGGCGCACAAGCCCGCGCTTGAGCTGGTTGAAGGTGCCGGCTTTGAGCTGGGATAGGAACTTCTCGCGCGACTTGTCCGCGTGGAGCGGGCTGATGTGCGCGCCCTGGAGGTTCAGATACGGGATTTCCACGCGGTCGAACGTGTTGTCCGAGATGTACATCGTGTCCTGGTAGCGGCGGCTCGTGATGCCTACGTCCGAGAGCCTGACGGAGTTCCTTTCCACGAGCGCGTTCTTCACGGAGATGAAGTACGAGCCATTCGACTTTATCTCGTTGTCGCGGTAGACGTACGACTGCGAGAACGGCCATCTCACGTTCGGCGGGAACGCCCCGATGAGGCTCGACCCCGCCCCGCGCCAGTCGGTCCCGATGGATCCGCGGTGGCAGTTGCCCTCCTCCACAACGTTGCCGATGAACTGTATGAACCAGCAGGTGATCACGCCGTGGTAGTCGCGGCCGGAGCCGTGGAAGCCGCCCGCGCGGCGGCAGCGGTTGCGGGCCACGACGCAGTCGGTCGCGCCGCCGTAGAGCTGTATGGCAACCCCGGCGTCCTCGATGTCGTTGTCCAAGTATATGAGATGCTTGCGCTCGGCCACGATCACGAAGAGCGACGAGGAGTCGGGGGCGAGGTCGAAGGGCCTGTCGATCTCAAACTCCTCGTAGCTCTTCATTGACGTTATGGTGCGCGTCTGCCCCACGCCGCGCCCGTCGGTGATCTGGAGGTCGCCCCCCACCCACGCATTGTAGTTGGTTCCGCTCTTCCACCTGATCTCGGGGGGATAGACGAGCTTCACGCGCGTCCCGTCGACCGTGCCGGAGGCGCAGCCCTGGGAGCCGCGGTTCTTGGCGCTGAAGGCGGTCTTTGCGCCGTCGTGGGTCACGGCCTCGCGGTTGTTGGTGTAGAGGTCCGTCTGGCGGTTGCGCGCCCAGAACATGCGGCTGCAGACGGGCGAGATGGAGTATGTGCAGTTGTCGGCCGCGTTGTCCTCGTAGATGCATCGGTCTCCGCCGAACACGGCCCAGCCGGTGCCGTTCACGCGGCAGCGGGACATGCGGATGTAGTCGCCGGTGAAGATGAAGAAGAGCGTGCGCTGGGCGTCCTTGTCGCAGTAGATGTCGCAGTCCTCGATCTCGCCGCGGAGGCAGTTCCTGATCACTATGCCGTCGCCGCGCATGGAGTAGCGCGGGAGGAAGTTCTGCAGGTCGTTGTCGCGCCACTGGTCGGAGACGAGCTTCACCCTGAGGCGCTTGAGGGAGATGTCGTGCGTGGTGGTGCCGCGCATGGAGTCCACCTGGCCCATGGCTTCCGCGCCCGTCTTGGCCACGATGCCGTTGCGGTACTGCCCGGAGGAGATGAAGAGGTCGTGGATGCCGAAGGAGTGGGTACCTTCGACGAGGTTCTCTGGGGGCTGCATGGTGTCGGGCCAGCATATCTGCGAGAGGGAGCGGTCCTCGCCCTTGAGGAGGATGTGCGGAGGGATCACGAGCGTGCGCGAGAGCACATAGCGGCCGGCGGGCACCAGCACCACGCCGCCGCCGTTCTTGGCGGCGGACGCGAGCGCGGCGTCGAAGGCGTCGGAGTCGGTGTCGGTGTCGTTAGCCTCCGCGCCGAAGTCGCACACGTTGAAGACGTCCTTCTTCCAGAACTCGCGCTTCGGAGCGACGGCCCACTCTCCGGCGTCGTACCAGTCCTTCCCGCCGGCGAGGCCGTTGGAGACCTTGACTGGATGCCTGCCTGTGGGCATGCCGGACGGAATGCGGACGTCGAGGCTCCACACGTCCGCCTTCTCCACAGCCAGCTCGCGTCCGCCCAGCATGACGCGCGGCTTCGCGCGCGTCTCCTTGGCGTACGGCGCGAGCGAGCGCCCGAATATCCGCATCAAGCCGCCTGGCGTGGAGTGGTCCCCGCCGTCGCCCTGGATCCACCATGGCGTGGGCGCGTTCACTGCGAACGGCTCGGACGCGCCGGACGAATTGACGACGCGCCCCTCGACGATCCGCTCGTCGGCGAACGGGTAGGCGAAGACGAGCCCGGTATCGGAGAGCGTGGTGGCGGGGATGGTGCGCTCGCCGGCCTCCACCCGCGCGTCGGCGCCCCATTCGCCTCCGTGCACCAGCACATGGTCGCCGGAGCGGACGGGATACGACGTCCACATGGCTACGGGCTTCGCGCCATGGGCCACAACCGCGGAGAGGACCGCGCACGCGGCGGACGCCAGAATTCTGTCTCTTTTTTTCATGACAATGTCACCTCCGATTTCAATACCGCTATTTCTCTTCTTTGCTATCCTCCTTGACAGGAGGGGCGAGGAGCACCTCCTCGCCGGGCTTCACGCCCGAGAGGATGCGGACCATGCGGTTGTTGTCGAGCCCCACCTCCACCGCGCGCGGCTTCCAG
>CAMOHV010000140.1 GCA_946615275.1 uncultured Verrucomicrobiota bacterium
TGCGGAAGGGCGCTACGCCGTGTGGGCGCGCACGCGCAACTGGAACGCGGTCTGGACGAAGGGCGCGGCCGGGCGCTTCCAGGTGGTCGTGGGCGGCAAGACCCTGCCGGCCGAACTCGGCACGCTCGGCAAGGACTGGGACTGGCAGCTCGCGGGACACGTCGATCTCAAGGCGGGCGTGCCCGTCGAGATTCGCCTGCGCGACCTGACGGGCTTCAACGGACGCTGCGACGCGCTCTGGTTCACGACGGATCCCCAGGCGCTGCCGCCAAACGAGCCGGGCGCGCTGCGCGACTGGAAGAAGGCGCGCGGCGCGCTCCGTTTCCGCGACGCGCAGAAAAGCTGGGACCTCGTGGTCATCGGCGGCGGCATCTCCGGCATCTGCGTGGCGCAGACGGCGGCGCGCTACGGCGTGAAGACTCTGCTGCTCCAGGACCGTCCCGTGCTGGGCGGCTGCAACTCGTCGGAAATCCGCGTCTCGGCGGGAGGCGGCATCAACCTGGGGCCCTATCCCGCGCTCGGGAACGTCCTGCGCGAGATCATGCCCGTCCACGGCGACTACGTGCCGCTCCCCGCCAAGTTCTACGAGGACGACCGCAAGGAGATGGCCTTCCGCACGCACGGGCTCCCCGCGCTCGCCGTGCTGAACCAGTCCGCGTACGCCGTCGAGAAGGGCGCGGACGGCCGCATCACGGCGGTCCTCTACCGCGACACGCGCACGGGCGAGGAAATCCGCGTGAAGGCGCCGCTTTTCTGCGATGCCACGGGCGATGGCGTGGTCGCGCGCCTTGCGGGGTGCGCCACGATGTACGGACGCGAGGGGCGCGACGCCTACGGCGAGCCGAACGCGCCGGAGAAGGCGGACCGGCAGGTGATGGGGCACTCGATCCAGTGGAGCACGCGCGTGGACGCGAAGCCCGTTGACTTTCCCGACATCGACTGGGGCCTCCCCATCACGGAGGAGACGGTCAACTACGTGAAGGGCGGCGCCTGGTGGCAGGAGGCGGGGCAGTACCGCGACATGGCGGACGACACGGAGGCGATCCGCGACTACGGCCTGCTCGCGATCTTCTCGAACTGGAGCTTCCTCAAGAACCACGCGAAGCGCAAGGCGCAGTGGCGGAACCGCGCCTTCGAGTGGATATCCCCCATTGGCGGAAAGCGCGAGAGCTACCGCGTGGTGGGCGACTACGTGCTCACGCAGCTCGACCTGGAGGGGCAGAGGAAGTTCGACGACGGAACGGCGGTGATCACGTGGGACGTCGACCTCCACTTCCCCGATCCGCGCAACGAGAAGGCGTTCGGCGAGCCGTTCAGGTCCTGCGCGCTCCACCGCGGCTACGGCGATCCCGTGGCCGTGCCGTACCGCTGCCTCTACGCGCGGGACTGTCCGAACCTCTTCCTCGCGGGACGCGACATCAGCTGCTCGCACGTCGCCTTCGCGGCCGTGCGCGTGCAGAAGACGCTCGGCATGCTCGGCGAGGTGGTGGGCATGGCCGCCGGCATCTGCAAGGAGAAGGGGTGCTCGCCGCGCGCGGTCTACGCCGAGCACCTGCAACTCCTGAAAGAGCGCATGAAGAAGGGCGCGCCGCCGCGCGCGCAGTACTGCGCCTTCTGGGGCGGCCTGCACGAGAAGTACCATTTCCCCGATTTGGGGTTCATCCCCATCTGGCCGAACCCGGCCACGAACCTCACGCCGCAGACCGTGGAGGCGATCCGCGCGCTCAAGATGGACCACCGCCACAAGCATCCGCTCATCGACGGCGCCGCCGCGCCCGGACCGCGGCGGCGGCTCGTGCTGGCGGACGAATCGCGCCAACGTCTCCACTACTGGGACTCCGCCGACCCCTCGGCCTGCTTCTCCATCCCCGGCGAGCGTCCTATGTGGGACCTCAAGCGCGTCGGCGACATGACGTACCGCGCCGTGTGCAAGAAGGGCTTCATGGTGTTCGACCTCCGCGCGCGGAAGGTCGTGGACGAGTTCCGCCACCCGCTCCTCGACGAGGTGACGGCCGTGTGCGACATGCCGGACGGCGGGTTCATCGCGTCCGTGAACCCGCGCACGGGCCCCGACAAGAACAAGGTCGTGCTGCTGGTGCGCTTCTCCGCCGACCGGAAGCCGGTGGCGACGTACCGCTGCGAGGGGTTCTTCTACGCCCGTTCGCTCGAGTGGGACCGCGACGGCGAGACGCTGCTCCTTTCGTGGGAGAAGGGCTTCGCGCGGCTGCGCCTCCCGGACGCCGGGAACGTGTGTCAAGTCATGGGCGACTTCCGCCAGCCGAAGGGACGCAACCTCTTCGACGTGGTGCCGCTGCGTTCGGGCGACGGGTATCTCGCCGGCTGCGGCTACGGCGGCGGGCTCGTTCGCTTCGGGGCGGACGGGAAGGCCTTGTCCACGTGGTTCGTCCCGGAAAAGGACGGATGCCGCAGCCTCTTCTACGCGCAGCCGAAGGAGCGTCCGGACGGGCATGTGTACATGGCGCACTGGACGGGGCACGGGGCGAACGACTCCGCGCACGGCTGGCAGGTGGTGGAGTTCGACGCCGAAGGCCGCGCGGTGTGGCACCTGCACGACCCGGAGCGGTTCGGCTCCGTCTCCGGGATAGATGTCCTGGAATGACCGAGGCACTTGACATATGATGGCAAGGTTTGGGATAGTCTTCTCGACGATGTTGCTGTGCGCTGCGGCGTGGGCGGCGCCCGAGATCGAGGTCGATGTGGCCGTTGTGGGCGGCGGGAGCGCCGGATTCGCGGCGGCCTGGAGCGCGGCGACGCTCGGCAGCAGCGTCGCGCTCGTGGAGAAGGAGAGCGTTCTCGGCGGCACCTCGACGATCGGCGGCGTGAACAACTGGGAGCCGGTGTGGGGCGCGACCGGCGTTCCGCGCAGAGTGTATGAGAGGCTTGTGGAGAGGCCTGGAAGGGCGGGGGTGTACGAGTTTGTCCAACATTGCAGCTGGACGAAGAAGGGCGAGAGGCGTTTCCCCGGGGGGCTTCTCCGCGTCAATCCCGACCTGCCTTACGACAGAACGCTTCGCCGGCATGGGCCTGGCATGGGCAACGAGGCGTGGTTCCGAGAGAACTGCCACGGCGTCATCTTCGAGCCTTCGGCGATGGAGGAGGTGATGGCGGCGATGCTCCGCGAGACGGGGCGGTGCCAGGTCCTCTTGGGAACTGTCTGCATGGGCGTGGATCGGGAAGGTGGGTGCGCGGCGGCGCTCAGGCTCTCGGACGGACGCACGGTGCGCGCCAAGGTGGTGGTGGACGCCTGCGGGGCGGTGTGCGCGATGATGGGGTGCGAGATGATGCGCGGGCGCGAGGCGAAGAGCGAGTTCGGCGAGCCGGGCGCGCCGGACAAGCCGTCCGGACGCATGAACGGCGCCACTCTCGTCTACCGCGTGGCGCAGCGCGGCGACGGCGCGGAGTCCCTGCACGAACTGCCGCCCGGCGTGCCGGAGAAGTGCTGGTGGGGCTCTTTCCCGTATGCGTTCTGCTGCACATATCCTAACGGCGACATCGGGGTGAACATGCTCCCGACGATGGCCGGCGACGAGGCTGCGCGCCGCGGCGAGAACGCCGCCTACGAGGAATGCCGCCGCCGCGTCCATGCCCACTGGCGCTGGATGCAGGCGGTTTGGCCGGACTTCCGCCGCTACCGCCTCAAGGAGATCGCGCCTGTTCTTGCGCTGCGCGAGACGGTGCGCGTGCGCGGCGAATATGTGCTGAACCAGAACGACCTCATCGCCGGCGTCGGCGGACAGCGCCACGGCGACGTCATCGCCCTCGCCGACCACTGCATGGATTCGCATGGCGGCGGCGGCCCGGGCGGCGAATTGCGGTCTCCCTACGGCATCCCGTACCGCTGCCTTCTGCCGAAGGGGACGGAGAACGTCCTTGTGGCCGGGCGGTGCGCGAGCTTTTCGGCGATAGCGGCGTCCAGCTGCAGGCTCTCGCGCACGATGATGCAGCTGGGCGAGGCGGCGGGGGCGGCGGCGCATCTTGCCGTTGCGCGCGGCGTCGCGCTCCGCGAAGTGCCGCCGGCCGACATTCGCGCGGTCATGGAACGCAGCCTTGACAGCATCCCCACTAGCTACTAACCACTTGCCTATAACTTGATCAAATGTTGCCAATGTGGAAATGTTGCCAATGCCAATGTTGCCAGTTTCCAATTTGTCCGCTGTAGCCTTGGCGTAGGTGGATTGGAAATTGGGCATTGGGAATGGCAACATTGGAAATTGGCAACAATCATCAAAGTTATCCTCATTTACATTCCCGTGCGAAGCGTGGGCGGCGGGCTACACGGCGAAGCGGTTGTTCTCAGCAACGTCGATGGCGCTGTCAAACGCTCTGCCGAGGTATCGGTATGCACCTGACGAGACGGGCCGATTCCACAACTATCTTACCGGTATCCTGCACAACAAGGCCTTGAAACTATGTGAAAGGCGCTCACGGGAGCTGGCGATGAAAGCCGAGCTGCAGCGAGTGACTACTGATCCTGTGACGGCGATCATGGCGGAAGAGGCCGTTGCCTGGCGCAAGGCGCTTCTTGAAATCGCCATGCGGCAGCTCCTTTCCGATGAACGAATCCCAGATAGGTCAAAGCAGATATTTCAGCGAGTGATGGTGGATGGCCTTGCGCCAGAGGAGGTTGCCACCGCATACGGTACAAGCCGCAACAACATAGACAAGATCAAAAGTAGAATGCTTGATCGCTTGCGTAGAATTGTAAGTTTACTGGAGAAGACCGGTGATGTCTGAGTTTGATGCAGGGGAGATTGAGGGTTTCCTTCGGTCGCATGGTCCGTTTGAGAATCCACCATTGCTTGCAAATGGAGATAAGCCCGCCGCCCGCGCTTCGCACGGGAATGTAAATGAGGATAACTCTCGGATTTTTAGACAGGATTAAAGGATTTACAAGATTAACAGGATTTTCCCTAAATCACAAAATCCTGTAAATCCTGACAATCCTGTAATCCTGTCAAAACAAACGAGCAGCTCATATTGGAGATACGGCAGTTAATCAGCTAACCAGTATATTTTTTATTTCTCTCCTGTCAGATTTCGGCGGTGGCGGGAAATATCCGTATGGAAGAAAATGCATACGAGAGCAGG
>CAMOHV010000141.1 GCA_946615275.1 uncultured Verrucomicrobiota bacterium
TGGTATAATCTACACCATGGCTGAAGCACGCGTAGAGAGATGGAAGAGGAAACTCCTGGACCTGTCGCTCAGGAACAGGCTTTTGAACTGCCGCGACGGCAAGCAGGTGCTGCCGCTCGCAAGCGGCGACGTCGCGAAGCTGGAGGACATGCTGGCGGCCGAGGCGTCCGTTCCCGTGGCGTCCGCGCTCGCGCCCGGCGAGACGGCGAAGCGCCTCAAGGAGATCCACCGCGCGGGGAGGACCGCCGTGGAGGAGTCCGGCGTAAACTCCGTGTTCGTGGCGGTGGGGTTCCTCGAGTGGAAGGACCGCGAGGACGCCGATGCGCCGCGCCGCGCGCCCGTCGTGCTGGTTCCGGTGCGCCTGGAGCGCGCGTCCGTCGCGTCTGCGTGGCGCATGGCGCGCCTGGACGAGGACTCCCATGTGAACACGACGCTCGTCGAGTTCCTCCGCGCGGAGCACAGGATAACGGTCGAAGGGATGGACCCGATCCCGCAGGACGACGCGGGCGCCGACGTGGAGGCCGTCTTCGCCGCGTTCGAGAAGGCCGTCGCGCCAAAAGGCTGGAGGATCGTCCGGGAGGCTGCGCTGGGATACTTCTCGTTCGGCAAGATAGTCCTCTGGAAGGATCTCACGAACCGCCTCGACGACATGAGGCGCAGCCCACTCGTGGCGCATCTGATCGAGAGCGTCGGCACGTACGACGACGGCGTTGAGGTGTTCCCGCAGGAGGAGGTCGCGCGCCACATCGACCCGACGGACCTATTCTGCCCGCTCGGCGCGGACGCCTCGCAACTGGCGGCCGTCCTGTACTCGGCGATGGGGAAGACGTTCGTCCTGCACGGTCCGCCCGGGACCGGCAAGAGCCAGACGATCACGAACCTCATAGTCCACAACCTCGCCCACGGCAAGCGCATCCTGTTCGTCTCCGAGAAGAAGGTGGCGCTCGACGTGGTGCATCGCCGCCTGTGCGCGGCGGGGGTGGGGCCGTTCTGCCTGGAGCTCCACTCGAACAAGTCCGGCAAGGGGCATGTCCTCGCGCAGTTCGCCGAGGCGCTGGCGGTGCCGCCCACTGGCGCGCCGTCGGGCATGGCGGGCGTGTGCCAGGCGCTCGACTCCGCGCGCAAGGAGCTCGCGGGCTACGTGGCGGCGCTCCACAAGACGCGCCCGAACGGCCTCAGCGCGTACGACTGCCTTGCGCGCGCCCACTCGGCGCATCCCGCGGCGTCTGCCGATCTCGTCTCGGCGCACTGCTCCGCGCAGAGCCGCGCGAAGGCCGACTCCATGGCGCAGCGCGCCGACTCCCTTGCGGCGGAGTGGGCCGGCGTCGATCCCGACGCCTACCGCGCGCTCGCTCCCGTCCTGGGGGCGCAGTGGTCGCCGGAGGCCGAGAAGTCCGCGGCCGAGGCGCTCGACGCCCTCGTGGCCGCGCTCGCCGCGGAGGAGTCCGGCGGCTTCGTCGCGAAGGTGAAGCGCTGGTGGCGCTCTTTCCTGCTGAGGAAGGTTGTGTCGCTGCCGTTCTCGGCGAAGGCCGGGGAGGCGCGCGCGCGGCTGGAGTCAGCCCGCGAGCGGCTCGGCGACTCGCGGCTCGTCTTCGCCTACCGCGCGCAGAGGGCCGGGGCGGCGGCGGACGGCCTTGCGGCCTTCGCGGACGCCATGGAGAAGGGCGCGTTCGCCCCCTCCGACGCGGCGCGCGTATTCTCCGATTCGTATGCGGCCAAGACGCTCGCCGAGATACTCTCCGCCGAGAAGTCCCTGTCATCCTTCGCCGGGCTCCGCCAGGAGGAGAGGATACGCGCGTTCCGCGAAGCGGACAAGCTGCTCGCCGAGGCCGTGAAGAAGAGCGTCTTCGCGCGCCTCGCCGCCCGCCTCCCCGAAGGGCGCGGCGACGACTGCCCCGAGAAGTCCGAGCTTGGCCTCCTCAAGCGCGAATGCGCCAAGAAGGCGCGCCAGAAGCCAGTGCGCCAGCTGCTCGCCGAGATGAAGGGCGTCGTGGGGCGGCTCAAGCCGTGCTTCCTGATGAGCCCGCTCTCCGTGTCGCAGTATCTGCCGCCGGACGCCGAGCCGTTCGACCTCGTTGTGTTCGACGAGGCGTCGCAGATCCCCGTCTGGGACGCCGTCGGCGTGATAGCGCGCGGCAGGCAGACGATCATCGTGGGCGACCCCAAGCAGATGCCGCCAACCAACTTCTTCCAGAAGGGCGACGTCTCCGCCGAGGAGGAGGACGACGACGCGGCTGTGGAGGACATGGAGAGCATCCTCGACGAGTCGCTCGCCCTCGGCATCCACTCCGCCTACCTCGACTGGCACTACCGCAGCCGCGACGAGTCGCTGATCGCGTTCAGCAACGTCCACTACTACGAGGACCGCCTCAACACGTTCCCCGCCGCGAAGCGCGCGCCCGGCTACGGGGTGTCGCTCCACTTCGTGGAGGGCGGAGTGTACGATGCGCGCGCCAAGCGCACAAACCAGAAGGAGGCCGAGGCCGTCGTCGACTGGATATTCGAGGAGGCCGCGCGGCCCGACGCCCGCAGCGTGGGCGTGGTGACGTTCAGCCTCGCGCAGAAGAACCTGATCGAGGACCTTGTGGAGAAGCGCGCCGCCGAGAATCCGAAGCTCGCCGCCTTCTTCGACGAGTCGCGCGAGGACCCGTTCTTCGTCAAGAACCTCGAGAACGTGCAGGGCGACGAGCGCGACGTGATACTCTTCTCCGTTGGCTACGCGCCTGACTCGAAGGGCGATTTCGCCATGAACTTCGGCCCGCTCAACCGCGAGGGCGGCGAAAGGCGCCTCAACGTGGCGGTGACGCGCGCCAGGCGGCAGGTCGTCGTCTTCTCGTCCGTCCACGCCGAGCAGATCGACCTCTCCCGCACCAAGGCCGTGGGCGCGGCGCATCTCAAGGACTTCCTGGACTACGCCGCCCGCGGCGGCGAAACCCGCGCAGACAGGGCCGCCCCCGTCGAGGCGCCCATCGCCGAGGCCGCCGAGTTCCTTCGCTCCAACGGCTATTCCGTCGTGGAGGGCGTGGGCGCGTCCTCTAGGCGCGTCGACCTCGCCGTGATGCGCCCGGGCGCGGAGGGGGAGTACATGCTGGGGATCCTCGGCGACGGCCCGGCGTACGGCGCCGACGCCACGGTTCGCGACCGCGACGCCCTGCGCGTGGAGGTCCTCCAGTCGCTTGGATGGAACGTGTTCCGCCTGTGGAGCGTCGACTGGGCGCTCGACCGCCCGCGCGCCGAGAAGAGGCTCCTGGACGCGCTCGGCAGGCTTAAGGCCAATCCGGCCGTCCGCCTCCCCGAGCCGGTGAAGGCCAATCCGGAGGAGCTCAAGCGCGTCCTGAAGCCACTGCCTCCGCCCGGGCGCGCCCCCGTCGCAGCGCCGAAGACGCGCCGCCCGGTGGAGACCGTGCCGGACGTGGAGATCCGCGCCATGCGCGACGACGTGGTGAAGGCGTACGGCAGCTGCCCCGACGACGTGATCTACAAGGAGATCTCCCGCCGTCTCGGCTACGCCACGCTTTCGCCGAAGGCGCGCGCCCATCTGCAGCAGGTCCTCGGATGAGCAGTCGGCCTTCGGCCTTTTAGTCGCATCCTGCGGCGTTGCCGTAGGGGCGATTCGGCGGCGGTTCCAGTAGAACGGGCTGCCAGCCCGTTCGGGAATTGAGGAATCCGGTGGGACCTGGCCCCACATGGGATTTTACGCGTTTGCTGATTCCTGAGCCAGAATGCGCCGGAATATGCTATAATATCAGCCAATGAAAAACAAGGGCAATCTCCTCAAGGAGCGCGCCGTCCTGAAGGACGCAAGGCGCGTGGTGGTGAAGGTGGGGACGCACTCCATCGCCAAGAAGACGGGCCGGCCGGACTATGCCGCGCTCCGCCGCGTCGTCAACGGCGTGTGCGAGCTGCGCAAGGCCGGCATGGAGGTTCTGTTCGTCTCCTCCGGCGCCGTCGCCGCCGGCATAGAGGCGCTGGGCCTCAAGTCGCGTCCGACCGAGACCACCGACGTGCAGATGTGCGCCGCCGTGGGCCAGGCGCGCTTCATAGCCGAATACGAGAAGCTCTTCGCCGCCCGCGACGTGAAGATAGGGCAGGTGCTGCTCACGCACGCGGACTTCGGCGACCGCCGCCGCGTCGCGAACCTGCGTCGTTCCCTCGACCACCTCGTGCGCGCAGGCGTTGTGCCCGTCATAAACGAGAACGACATCGTCGCCGACGAGGAGATCAAGGGTCTCACGTTCGGCGACAACGACTGGCTCTCCTCGCTCGTCGTCAAGCTCGTCCACGCCGACGCGCTCGTCCTGCTCACGACCGTGGACGGCCTTCTCGGCGAAGACGGCCGCCGCGTGCCGGCGATCGGCAAGATGCGCGACGCGCTCAAGCTCGTCCACGCAGGGCAGAAGGGCGCGCTCTCGAAGGGGGGGATGGACTCCAAGCTGAAGGCCGTGGCGAACGCGGCCAAGTCCGGCGCGAACGTGGTGATCGCGAACGCGGCGCGTCCGCATGTGCTTTCGGCGATCTTCGCCGGGCGCGACGTGGGCACGTTCGTGCCGGGAAGCGCGCTCTGAGGGGGCGGGGGGCGCCGTGCGCTACGCGATTCTGTCAGACGTCCACGCCAACGAGGCCGCCCTCAGGACGGTCCTCACGGACGCCCAGGACTCCGGAGCCTCGTGCATCTTCTGCCTTGGGGACGTCCTCGGCTACGGCCCCGACCCCGTCGCCGCGCTCGAACTCGTCCACGACCGCGCGCATGTCTGCCTTCTCGGCAACCACGACGCCGCCGTGTGCGGCATGATGCCGGTGGAGGACTTCACGCCCGTCGCGGCCAACGCAGTTGCCTCGCACCGCTCGCTGCTCTCGCCGAAGGCCATGGACTGGCTTAGGACGCTCCCCCCGGTGTGCGAGGGCCCCGGCTTCGCCTGCGCCCACGGCGACTTCTCCGACCCCGCCGCGTTCAACTACATCCTCGACGCGGAGGACGCGATGCCGTCCTGGCAGTCGCGCGGCGAGCAGCTTCTATTCGTGGGCCATACCCACCAGCCGGGGATATACGTCCTCGGCTCGAGCGGCGAGCCGCATCGGCT
>CAMOHV010000142.1 GCA_946615275.1 uncultured Verrucomicrobiota bacterium
GCGCCGCGGACGAACTCCCGCGCGCGCTGGAACACGGTGTACAGCGCCGGCACGAATATTATCCCCACGAGCGTCGCGGCGAGCATCCCCGAGCACGTGCAGATGCCTATCGCCTTCATCGCGCCCGCGCCCGCGCCGGTCTTGAACACAAGCGGCAGCACGCCGAAGATGAAGCTCCACGCCGTCATCATCACCGCGCGGAAGCGCAGGTTCGCGCCGTTCACCGCGGCCTCGCGCACCTCCACGCCCCTGGCGCGCTCCTGCTTCGCGAACTCCACCATCAGGATCGCGTTCTTGGCCGCGAGGCCGATCAGCATCACACACCCGAGCTGCGCGTACACCGAAAGCGCCGTATGCGTGAGCCACAGCCCCAGGAACGCGCCCGTGAGCGCGCACAGAACGGAAAGCATCACCGAGACCGGGATTGTCCAGCTCTCGTACTGCGCAACCAGGAAGAGATACGCGAAGAGCATCGCCGCGCACATGAGCCACAGCAGCTGCCCCTCGTTCTCCTTCTCCTGGAGCGCGACAGGCCCCCACTCCACCGCGAAGTCCTTCGGGAGCTTCGTCCTTGAGATGAGGTCCATCACCTCGGAGGACGACACGCCGTCCGCGGGCGTCACGTCGAACCACGCCGCAAGCATCTTGTTGTAGCACATCGTCTCGCGCGGGCCAACGGTGTATTCAAGCGAGCCGATCGAAGAAAGAGGCACGGCCTCGCCTGACGCCGTGGGGATGCGGATGTCGAGGACGTCCGCCACCGAGCTTCGCCTGTCCGGGTCGTTCTGCAGCTTCACCTCGTAGACGCCGCCCTTGAGGTTGAAGTCGTTCACGTAGTACGACGCGAGCTTGTTCTGGAGCGTCTGGAACACGAGCTTCGGCGTGAGGCCGAACGACTCCGCCTTGCGGCGGTCCAGCTTCAGTTCGAGCTGCGGCGTCGCGGCGGTGAAGCCGTGCACCGCCGCCTTGACGAGCTTGTTGGACATAAGCGACGCCACAAGGCCGTCAGCCGCCTCCAGAAGCTCCTGCGGGGACTGCCCGGCGATGGCGCAGAGGTTGAAGCCGACGCCGCTCGACCCGCCCAGCCCGCGCACGGCCGGAGGCTGGAAGAACACGAACTGGCCTGCGTAGAGATCCTCCGTCGCCGCCTTCACGCGCTCCATCACATGGTCAATCTGCGTCTCGGGCGTCTTGCGGCTGTCCCAGTGGTCGAGGCGGACAAGCGCGTTCGCGAGGTTCTCCCCCGATCCCCATAGCGCCGACGTTCCGCAAGTGGATGAGATCGACTGCACGCCCGGTATCTTCTTCACGCGCTCGTGGAACTCGTCGATCACCTCGATCGTGCGGTCGAGCGTCTGGCCCTCCGGCAGGCGGCAACGCACCTGGATGTACCCGCGGTCCTCCTTGGGCAGAAACGCCGACGGCACCTGCCCCGTGAGCCACCAGAGCCCGCACACGACGACGCCGAAGAGGAGGATGGTCACGATTCCCTGACGCACCAGGAGCTTCACGAAAAAGAGGTACACACTCCTCGATCCGGAAATGAGCATGTTGAACGGCGCGAACACGATGGGCGGCTTCTCGCGCGGCGGCTTGAGGAGGTACGCGCACAGGACGGGCGAGAGGACGAGCGCCACCACGGTGGAGATGACGAGCGCCGTGCACATAGTCACGGCGAACTGCACGTACATCATCCCAACCATGCCCGAGTAGAACGCGAGCGGGATGTAGCAGGCGAGCGTCACGAGCGTAGTCGCTATGATCGCGCTTGTGATCTGCGTCATGGACTTCTCGGCGGCGGCCTTGGCGGGAAGCCCCTCGCGCAACATCAGGGACTGCGTGTTCTCCACCACCACGATCGCGTCGTCCACGAGCGAGCCTATGACGAGGATGAGGCCGAACATCGTGAGGACGTTCAGCGTGAAGCCCAGCGCGTACAGGACGATGAACGCGCCCAGGAGCGCGATGGGTATTGCGATCGCGGGGATGAACGTGGCGCGCCAGTCCTGCAGGAAGAGGTAGGTGATAAGAACCACCAGCGCGAGCGCCACGAAGAGCGTCCAGGCGGTCTCCTTGAGGAAGACGAGCGTGAAGGCCGTCGTGTCGTCCGCGAGCACGCCCACGACGCCCGGCGGCATGCGGGCGATCCACTTGTCCACCTCCTTCTTCACGCGCTCGGCTGTGGCCACGGCGTTCGCCTCGGGGGCCTTGTACACGCTGAGCCACACGGCCGGGTTCTCGTTGAAGCGCGAGCGGATGGTGTAGCCCCTGCAGCCGAGCTCCACGCGCGCCACGTCCTTCACGAGCACCTGCGCGCCGGTCTCCTTGTTTGAGCGCACGACGATGTTCTCGAACTCCTCCTTCGTCTTGAGGCGCCCCTTCACGTTCAGCTTGAAGGAGAGGTACTTGTTGGCGTATTCGCCGCCGACGGTTCCGGCGGCCGCCTGGATGTTCTGCGACTCGATGGCGCTCTTGATCTCCGCGATGGAGACGTTGAGGCCCGAGAGGCGCACGGGGTCGAGCCAGATGCGCATGGCGTACGTGCGGCCGCCGGACTCCACGAGCGCCACGCCGTCCATTCTCGCTATGGCGTCCGCAACCTGCTTCTCCACGAAGTTGGAGAGCTCCATGAGATCCATCTCGCGCCCGTCCGTCATGAACATGTACATCACCATGCGGTCCTCTGGGCTCTTGCGCACGGTGATGCCGTACTGCGTGACCTCCATCGGCAGCTTCGGCTCCGCGCGCTTCACGGCGTTCTGCACGTTCACGAGCGCGATGTTGGACGGCGTCCCGGGGCGGAATACGCAGTAGCAGTTGTACACGCCCTTGGCGTTGGCGTTCGACTTGTAGTACCAGATGTCGTCGACGCCGTTGATCTGGTCCTCGATCACCTGCGCCACGGACTCGTTCACCACCTGCGCGCTCGCTCCTGTGTAGGAGGTCGAGACGGTGATCGTCACTGGGGTGATGTTGGGGTATTCCGCCACCGGCATCCTGGAAAGGCAGATGCCGCCGCAGATGGCGATGACGATCGCCACGACCCACGCGAGGCGGGGATGGTCGATGAACACCTGGGAAATCGACTTCATGTCACTTCTTCTCCGGAGCCGGCTCCACTATCATGCCCCGGCGCACCTTGTGCCCGCCCTCGGCCACGAGGCGTTCGCCCACGGAAAGGCCCTTCTCCACGAACTGCCATTCGTCGGTGATGTTGCCGCGCGCGATGTAGCGGCGCTCGGCCGCGCCGCCCTTGCCGACGACCCAGACGTACGGGCCCTTGACGTCCTGGAGGATGGCCGTGACGGGGATCGCCGGGCGCGGGACGCCCTTCTTCGACGTGAGCGTGACGGTAACGGTGCCGCTCGGCTTCAGGATGCGGGCGGCGTTCGGGAAGATGGCGTACACTTGCAGCGTGTCGGTGAGCTCGTCGCCCGCGTTCTCCACGTACTCGATCTCGCCCTTCTCGAGGTATTCGTCGCCGTTGGCGAGGGCGAGCTTCAACACAGCCTCGTCCTTGATGCGCCTGCCGCTCCCTCCGAAGAGGTCCAGGTATTCGCGGTTCGATATGGAGAAGCGCACGCGGATGGGGGAGTACTGCACGAGCGTAACGAGCGTCCCGGAGGCGGTGGTCACGTAGTTGCCCTTAGTGAAGAGCGTGGTGCCGAGCTTGCCGGCTATGGGGGCCGTGATGCGGCAGTGGGCGAGGTTGTCCCGGGCCACCGTGAGGTCGGCCACGGCGGCGGCCAGCGCGGCGCGGGCGGAGTCGCGCGCGGAGAGCGAGTTGTCCACGGCGTCCTGGCTCACGGCGCGCGTGTCGATGAGCTTCAGGTGGCGCTCGTAGCTGCGCTCGGCGTACTGCTTGGCGGCCTTGGACTCCGCGACCTTCGCCTCGGCGTTCTTGACGGCCGCCTCGTACTTGACGGAGTCGAGACGGTAGAGGAGGTCGCCCTCCTTCACCACGGCGCCGTTCTCGAAGCCCACCTCGAGAATTTCGCCGGAGACCTGCGGCACCACGTTCACCTGCGCCACGGGGACGACTCGCCCGGGGTAGGTCTTCACCTGGAGGTCGGCGATCTCCGCGACGGAAGCGACCGGCAGACGTATGGTGTCCGCCGCCAGCGCGCCCGCCGCCGCGAGCGCGAACAACGCAGAAACTGCTATTCTGTTCATCTATGGTTTCCCCTGCGCCGACCCAGTGGCGGCGCGAGTAAGATTATAGCATAAATCTGGTCGTTGTGGGATAAGAGTTGAGAACCTAGTTCAAAGATCACCGTCATGCCGGAGCCGTCGCCTTCCGCCACAATCACACCGCCGCCGTCCTTGTCGGCTAGACGGGCCTTCCGTTCAGGCGCAGCAGAATCCTGCTTTCTGTCGAATTCATTGGCAAAAAGGAACGGCCGGCGAATGCCGGCCGTTCCCCTTTCGCTGTGTTCGCGGAATGTTACTTCGCGATCACGCGGACCATCTCGAGCACCTTGTTCGAATAGCCCCACTCGTTGTCATACCACGAGATGAGCTTGACGAACGTGCCGTCGAGAGCCATGCTCTTGTCGGCGTCGAAGATCGAGGTGCGGGAGTCGCCGCGGAAGTCGGTGGAGACCACCGCGTCCTCGGTGTAGCCGAGAATGCCCTTGAGCTCGCCCTCGGCGGCCTTCTTGACGGCGGCCTTGATCTCGTCGATCGTCGCCGACTTCTCAAGCTCGGCCGTGAGGTCCACGACGGAGACGTCGGAGGTGGGAACGCGCATCGAGATGCCCGTGAGCTTGCCGTTGAGGTCGGGAAGGACCTTGCCGACGGCCTTGGCGGCGCCGGTCGAGGACGGGATGATGTTCTCGAGGATGCCGCGGCCGCCGCGCCAGTCCTTCTTGGACGGGCCGTCGACCGTCTTCTGCGTCGCCGTGGCGGCGTGGACCGTCGTCATGAGGCCGCGCTTGATGCCGAACTTCTCGTGGATGACCTTCGAGAGGGGCGCGAGGCAGTTCGTGGTGCAGGAAGCGTTGGAGATGATGTCCTGACCGGCGTAGGTCGTGTGGTTCACGCCGTAGACGAACATCGGGGTCGCGTCCTTGG
>CAMOHV010000143.1 GCA_946615275.1 uncultured Verrucomicrobiota bacterium
CGTGTGCGAGGTGTTCAGCCAGCTCCAGGCCCCCGTCTACATCGCCCGCGTCTCCGTGGCCGACACCAAGCGCATCATGCAGTGCAAGGCGGCGATCAAGCGCCTCTTCGAGATCCAACGCGACCACAAGGGCTACGCGCTCCTCGAAATCCTCGCTCCGTGCCCCACCAACTTCGGGATGAACCCGCTGAAGGCGGCGGAGTTCTGCATGAACGAGATGGAGGCCGAGTTCCCGCTGGGCGTGTTCAGGGATGCGGAGAAGGGTACTGGGGAACGGGGAATAGAAGACCAGGAACCAGGAACCAGGAACCAGAAACCAGAAACCAGAAACTCTGAAATCCTCCAGGTCAGGCCCGTACCGCAGTGTGCCTCGTGCGCGGAGCTGTTCGGTGAGCCGGACGGCGTGGACGCGCCGCCCGCGGAGGACGATCCGTCCGTCGCCGAGCGCCGCTTCAAGTTCGCCGGCTACGGCGGGCAGGGCATCCTCTCCCTCGGCATATGCGTGGCGGAGGCAGCGCGCCTCGAGAAGCGCCACACGCTGTGGTTCCCGTCCTACGGGCCTGAGCAGCGCGGCGGCAGCGCGTCGTGCTCCGTGGTGGTGAGCGGTACGCCGATAGGCTCGCCCACCGTCGAGCACCCCGACGTCCTCGTGTGCATGAACCAGCCGTCCTACGAGAGGTTCGTGGGCGACGTGCAGCGCGGCGGGATCGTGATAGTCGATTCCACCGTGCCGATAACGCGCCAGCCGCCAGAAGGGGTGCAGCTCCACCAGGTGCCGGCGATAGCGATGGCGGAGGAGTTCGGCGTTCCCAAGGCGGCGAACACGATGATGCTCGCGGCGCTGTGCGCGTTCAACGCTACGGGGCTGAAGCGCGAGAACCTCGAGGAGGCGCTCTGCGCGTCCTTCAAGAAGAAGCCCCAGCTCATCGAGAAGAACCGCGAGCTTCTGCATCGCGCCGAGGCCGTTCTTTCGAACAGCTGAACAACGCAATGAGTGAAAGGCGCGGGCCGTGAAAAGCCCGGCGCTCTCCGCTTCGGGGGCGTTTGGTGATTGGCGCATTCAGGGAAATGTGGTCAAGGCTAAGACCTTGGAAGACCTTAAAACTTGGGTAGTCAAGTGGTCTGGTGCGCGGAAAATATGCTAAAATCTTCCGCGTGGCTGATCAGGTGAAATACAAGACGATAACCATCGCCCTCAAGGAGGCGATGTTTGCTGGCAGATACGATGCGGCGCATCCTCTGCCAAGCGAGACGGCGCTGATGCGGCGGTTTGGCGCGTCGCGGCACACCGTCCAGCGGGCTATACGCGAGCTTCAAGCGCAGGGGCTGGTCGTGCGTCGGCAGGGGGCCGGCACGTTCCTCACGCGCAAGGCACGCGAGACGCGGAGGCTGGCCTTGATAGTCCATGGCAGCGACTACTGCGAGATTTTCTCGCCGATCGCGCGCGAGGTCTCCCACATCTGCCAGGCCAAGGGCTACACGCTTCTGCTGGGCGACGTGTCGTTCCCGGATGCCAGCAAGCGCACGGAACGCGTCGTTGAGCTTGTGCGCGAGTACGTGAAGCAGGGCGTGGACGGGGTGATCTTCCAGCCGATCGAGCTGCTGGAGGATTCGGAGACAATCAACGCCGAGGTTTGCGCAATGTTCGATGCGGCGGACGTGTCGGTTGTCCTGCTCGACAGCGACATCACGCCGTCGCCTGGGAGGAGCAAGTACGATCTCGTGGGCATCAACCACTTCGAGGCTGGGCGGCGTATGGCCGATCATCTGCGCGCCGTCGGCGCGCGCCGCGTGGCGTATCTCATGCAGGCCAACCGCGCGCCGTGCGTCCAGGATCGGTGGCAGGGACTGAAGTTCGGCTGCGAAGGGCTGCCGCTCGCCGCAAAGCCGCTCCTCGCGGAGCCGGACGACCTCTCGGCCGTCCGCGCGTTCCTGCGCCGCAACCGTCCGGACGCCATCGCGTGCTACAACGACCGCCAGGCGGCGGTGCTCGTGCAGACGCTCGGCATCCTCGGGAAGAAGGTGCCGTCCGACGTCCTCGTGGCCGGCTTCGACGACGTGAACTACGCCAAGCTCGTGGTGCCGCAGCTCACGACGCTCCACCAGCCATGCGAGGAGATCGCGCAGACGGCGGTCGACCTCCTGCTGGCGCGGATCGCCGATCCCGCGCTTCCTCCGCGCGAGGTGTTCCTTTCCGCGCCGCTCGTGGTGCGCGACTCGACGAAGAAAACAACGATACGAAGAGACTGAAGAGATGAATGTGAAACATGTGGCATGCATCGCGTTCGCCGCCGTCGGATGCGGCGCGTTCGGGGATGCGGCGCCCGCGCCGCTTTCCGGGCAGGAGGACGCTTCGACGAACCTGGTGGAGCAGGCCCGCGAATGGGTGAGCCTGAGCGCGTTCGCGGAGATCCAGACCGCGTACCTCGCGCGCGGCAAGGTGGTGGACGCGCGTCCGTTCTCGGCGCAGTTCGTGGACGGCGAGGTGAAGCTCGGCGACTTCGGGCACGTGGGCGGGTACGCCTGGAGCGTCACGTCGCTCTCCGGCAGCGGCCAGGGCGCGCCGAAGCGCTACGCCTACAACGAGGTGGACTACAACCTCCACTACGTCTACGACTGGAAGATCGCCGAGGGCTGGACGCTCGAGAACCGCGTGGCGCGGCAGTGGGTGACGCTTCCGGGCTACCACGGCGACGCGAAGACGATCTGCGAGTGGCACGCGGCGCAGGCCCTGCACACCCCCTACGTCACGCCGTACTACCTCCTGCGCCACGCCTGCCAGCCGGAAGTGTGGAGCTACTGGGACATCGGCGCGAAGCGTTCCTTCGCGCTCACGGACGACCTGTCGTTCACGGTGGATTTCTTCGGCGACTGCGGCGACGCGCGGCACTTCGCCTCGCAGTACGGCCCGAAGCCGGACGCGCCCGGCTCGCGCTACCACGGCGGGTTGATGGCGCTCAACCTCGTCTTGCGCCTCGACTACGCCATCACGGAATTCATGAGCGTCTACGCGTTCGTGTGGCAGTTCGACGTCGTCTCGGACGAGGCGCGCGACACGCTGAAGGCGACGAACGTCCCCGAGGCCCGCCGCGACCTCACCGTCGGCGGCGTGGGGCTGTCCCTCAACTTCTAACCGAAAAAAACTTGGTTAGACAAGTGCGAGGAATCGGCTGGAATTTGCTATAATGCCACGCGACGGGGCGATTTGTCCTGCGCAAATTGAGGATGGTCAAAACGGAGAAAGGTATGAAATTGATAAAAAAGAAATTGATAAAAAACAAGCTTTTCGTGGGGGGGCAATTAGCTTCTAGCCTTGCGATGATTGCCTGTCTCACACTGGCGCCGCAGTCGCTTCTTGGCGCCACTCCGCCGCAGTTGTCGGACGTGAGGATCGAGCTGGATCCGACGAACCGCACGGTGAACGTGACGTACGCGCTGGACCGCGACGCGCTCCCCCCCGCGCGAAGTCTTCCTCTCCGCGCCGCTCGTGGTGCGGGAATCGACGAAGAAGACATGATGAGAGAAATGTAACGAAAGAGAGGTCATAATGAAACTTCAAGAAATGAAAAGTTTTGAGTGGGTGAGATTAGTCGCTAAGACTACGGCAGCCCTTATCGCAACAATGGCATCTCCACTTGCCATGGCAGACGAGGCTCTTGTCTCCACGAACTATCTTGCTGATGGTTCCATAGTGTATTCATTCACATGTCCTGTTGCCACCAACACCGCAGTTGGTAATTGGTCGGCACCACACGACGGAGTCGCCGACATCCTTGTGGTGGGCGGCGGCGGCGGGGGCGGCACCCAAGGCGGCGGCGGCGGCGCGGGCGGCGTCTTGTATCGGAAGGGGGTTGGTCTTTCTGCCGGGGATGTTTATTCCGTAATCGTCGGCGCCGGCGGAGCGGGTGGGAGATATGTTACCCAGCAAGCGGCTACTGGCATAGGCAAACCCGGCGTGTCGACATGTGTCTCGAACGCGACGACTTCCGTTGAGCTCGCGTGCGCGCTTGGCGGCGGTTATGGCGGGGCGCGCGGCATCGTCGGCGGAGATGGCGGTTCCGGCGGCGGGGCCGGGGCGGCGCGCGGCGCCACTGCCGATGGCGTAGTGACTGCCAGTGGCAAAGGGGCAAATGGACAGGGATATGACGGCGGCAATGGCTATGGTTATTATGCGACGACATCAAATCCTCAACTTCAGTCCGGCGCCGGCGGCGGCGGCGGTGCGGGAGGTCCAGGCTACGGGGGCCAGACAAATGCGGCGGAGAACGTCGAATGGTATTCCTGCGGGGGGCACGGCGTGACGAACGACATAACAGGGACGCCCGTCGTCTATGCGGCGGGGGGCAGCGGGGCGAATCGTCATCATGCTCAAGATGGCATTGGCGGCATGGGTGGAATCGCCACGGCTGTTTCCGACACAGGACGTGCGGGGACGGCAGGCGCCGCCAATACCGGCTCCGGCGGCGGCGGAGGAGCCATCCAGACGACAGGCTATGTCACAGCCGGAGTTGGCGGTTCGGGTGGAAGCGGCGTCGTGATCATCAGGCTCCATCCCGTCATCCGATTCCGCGACAGCGTGAAAAATGCCGGGACTGGCGGCGATACCGTACGGCGAATCGCGGAAAACGGCACCAACTACATGGTACATGTGTTCACGGCAAGGACGGGTGGGACTTTTTCGATCAAAGAAAACATCAAAGCGGATATTTTGGCCGTGGGCGGCGGCGGCGGGGGCGGCTGCCAAGGGGGTGGCGGCGGCGCGGGCGGCGTCGCATATCTGCGACAGGCTTGTCTGTGGGCCGGAGATTACACGGTCAACGTAGGTGTTGGCGGCGCCGGTGGAGAACGAGGGGAAAACAACACTGCAAACCCTGGTGTTTCAGGCGGCGATTCGGCCATTGTGAACATGGCTTTGGACTATGAATTGGCGCGTGCGCGTGGCGGCGGCGGGGGAGGTGGCCGTGCCACCGACGGTGGCCAAGGTGGTTCCGGCGGCGGCGCGGGTGCGGCGCGGTCTGTGGACGGCAACATCTACCTTGGCGGCACCGGAACTGACGGGCAGGGCTTTTC
>CAMOHV010000144.1 GCA_946615275.1 uncultured Verrucomicrobiota bacterium
GCGGCATCCCCGGCGGATCGGTGTTCCTGCTCTTCATGGTGCTCGAGAACATGGGGCTTCCGGCCGAGGAGGTGATGCTCGTCGTGGCGCTTGCGCTGGGCATCAACCCGATACTCGACATGTTCGAGACGTGCTGCAACGTGACGGGCGACAACGTGTGCACCTACATAGTCGCCCGCAAGAACGGTCTGGTGTCCGCCAAGGCAAGGGGGGTAGCGTGACGATGAAGGGGATCGCCATGGACGATGCTGTCGGGGAGACTCTGCCGAAGGTGGCGATGGTGGGCGTCGTGGGGCGGACCAACGCCGGGAAGTCCACGCTCGTGAACCGCCTGGTGGGCGAGAAGGTCACGATCGTGAGCCCTGTTGAGCAGACGACGCGCAACACCGTGCGCGGCATCGTGGCCGATCCGCGCGGGCAGCTCGTCCTCCTTGACACGCCCGGCCTCCACAAGGCCGTTGGCCCGCTTGGCAGGCTTTTGAACGGCATGGCCCGCGCGTCGAGCGCGGGGGTGGACATCCTGTGCGTCGTGTTCGACGCCGCGCACGAGCCGCAGCTAGAGGACGAGGGATGGATGGCGCGCGTCGCGCGCGAGAGGCCGGAGAGGTGCGTGTTCGTCCTCAACAAGGCCGACAGGAAGCCTTTCTACGAGACGATGTTCCGCGATGCGTGGGCCAAGGCCTCGGCGGAGGCGCAGGGCGTCTCTCCCGTGTGGGTGAAGACGGCCGCGACGCGCCCGGGCGGAGCCGACGCCTTGATGGACGCCCTCTTCTCCATGGCCGAGCCCGGCCCGCTCCTCTTCCCGGAGGACGTCGTCACCGACTATCCGCGCAAGCTCGCGATAGCCGACGTCGTGCGCGAGAAGCTGCTCCAGCGCCTCAAGGGCGAGGTGCCGCACGAGACGGGAGTTGTGGTGGAGGACATCGCGGAGGGCAAGGGCCGCTGGGAGGTCTCGGCCACAGTGTACGTCAACAGGCCGTCGCAGAAGGCCATAGTGATCGGCCCCAGGGGAAGCCTCATAAAGGCTGCGAGGAGCTCCGCGGAGGCGGAGCTGGCGGACCTCTTCGGCGTGAAGGTGTTCCTTGAGCTGTGGGTGAAGGTGGAGCAGAACTGGATGAAGAACCCGCGGCTTCTGGCCGAGATGGGCTACAGGGGGGCTGCGATCTGATGATGTCGGCGCGTGAAAGATGCTTTGCGGCGCTGTTGTGCCTCATGGTTGGTCCGCTCATGGCCGCGGATGCGCCGAGGGGCGGCATCCTCTCGGGCCCGCTCAACGAGCTGGGGATAGTGCGCAAGGCCGTGCGCGACACGATGTGGGACGTCGCGGAGCAGCATGCGAAGCGCGTGGAGAAGGATCGCGCGCAGAGGCTCTCCGCGCGGCGGGCGCAGCTTGAGGCCCACGCCGGGAAGGGCGAATGGGAGGCGGCGCTCAAGAAGGCCGCCGAATGGGACGCGGACGAGCCGCACGAGGTGTACCGCTACTGGCGCGCGTACGCGCTCATGAAGCTGGGGCGCGCGGACGACGCGCAGGGCGTGCTCGAGGGCGTGGAGTTCAAGGATCCCGCGTACGCCGTCCTCGCCTTGCGGCTCAGGGCGCGCGTGGCGATTGCGAAGGGTGACCGCGCGCAGGCCGGCGTCCATCTGAAGCGCGCGGTGGAGCTGGCCAAGGATCCCGGCCAAAAGGCCGAGATACTCGTGGAGCACGCCCGTCTTCTCACCTCCAGCGGCGCCGCCGCGGCCGAGGCGCTCGACGTCTTGAAGAAGGGCGGGGCTCTCCAGACGTCCGGCGCAGCCGGCGACGTGGCGCGGCTTCTCTCCGCGGAGCTGCAGGCCGCCTCCGGCGCCGACGCGGACGCCGAGAAGACGCTTCGTGCGCTCGTGGCCGCCGGCGACAAGACCGCAGCCCCCGTCTTCGCGGACGCCGCCTGCCTCCTTTCGCAGAGCCTCTGGCAGCGCGGCGCTACGAACGAGGCCCGCACCGTGGCCGCCCAGGCCGTCGCCCGCGCCCCAACGCCGTCCATGCGCATCAAGGCCGGCTACCTCCTCGGCTTCCAGGAGTTCTCCGACGCCAAGGCCCGCGCCGACGGCATAGCCCGCATCCGCGCCCTGGTGCGCGAGTTCCCGGACATCCCCGCCTCGCGCGACGCGCAGCGCCGCCTCGCCGACGCGCTCCTCTCCGCAGGCCTCTACCGCGACGCCATCGACGCATACGACCTCTACTTCAACATCGCCCCCGCCGCCGTCCTCGACCCCGCCGTGCAGGAGAGCCGCGGCCTCGCGCTCCTCGGCGCGGGCGACCGCGCCGCCGCCGCGGGCGTATTCGCCCTCGCCGCGCAGAAGGCCGCCACGAACTCGGCGGTCCGCGCGCGTTGCCTGATGCGCCAGGGCGACGCCCTGGTCCAGGACGGACGCTGGAACGAGGCCGCGCCCGTCTTCGCCGCTGCGGCGAAGGACCTCCCCCCCGCCGAAGCGCGCGACGCGGCCTTCCGCGAGGCGGACGCGCATGACCGCTCCAACGCCCAAGACAGCGCATCCGGCATCTACGAGCGCCTCGCGGAGACAACAGACCGCATAGGCGTGGAGTCCGCCCTGCGCCTGGCCTCGCGCGCCGCCGGCGCCGGGCGCCTGCCTGACGCCATCGCGCGCTACACGTCGCTCCTCTCAGCCACCAACCTCCCGGCGGGGGTGCGGGCCCGCGCGCTCGTCGGCCGCGGCCGCGCGTACTACCACTCCTACCAGTTCGACAGGGCGTCCGTGGATTTCGCCGCCGCAGTCCCGCTCGATCCCGCCCAGGCCGACCGCATGCGCTTTCTCTCCGCGCTCTGCCTCTATGGCGAGCGCCGCGAGGCGGAGGCAGTCAAGGCCGCCCGCTCGCTTAGAGACGCCACGCCCGACGCCGCGCTCAAGGCCGACATCGGCCTCTGGCTCGCCAAGTACGACTACAACGCCGGCGACTACACGTCCGCGCAGAAGGCGTTCGCCGCCTTCGCGGCAGCCCGCAGGCCCGATGCGCGCGCCGCGGACGCGCTCCTCTGGGCTGCGCGCTGCGCCCTCGCGCGCAACGACTTCACAAACGCTGTGGCCACCGCCGCGGAGGCCGTCACGGCGGCGCCGTCCGCCCCGTCCGCCTCAGCCGCCCGCCTCGTCCAGGCCGAGGCCCTCATGGAGCTCGCGCGCTTCGACGACGCCGTCCTGATGCTCGACGAGGCCCTCGCCGCGCCGCACACCGAGATGCTCGCGCGTCGCGCCGAGATGCTCAAGGCAGACGCCCTCTTCGCGCGCGGGGCTGACAACACGGCCCGCTACGCCGAGGCCCTTGCCGCCTACCGCGCCATACTGTCCAACGGCGCCACACCTCCCGGCTTCAGCATCGAGGCCGGGTTCAAGGCCGGTCGCGCCCTCGAGAAGATGGGCGGCGAGGCGAACCTCGCCGAGGCCGCAACGATATACTACGTGAACGTCGTGCAGGCGTTCCGCGCCTTCCGCGAGAAGGGCACGTGGCTCGACGACGCCGCGTGCGCGTTCTTCGTGCGCGGCGCGTTCGCGCTTGTGGACTACAAGGTGGCGCGCGGCGACGTGCAGGCCGCCGCCCAGGTGCTCAAGGAGGTTGTCGCCTCCGGCATACCGGCGGCGGCCGAGGCGCAGAAGCGCCTCAAAAGGCTGAAAGAGAGAGGAAACGTGAGATGAACGCATGGGCAGCGGCGGGCGGTCCCGTCCTTATCATACTTCTCATTCTTGGCGCGGCGGCGATCGTGCTCTTCGCGACGCGCCTCATGGTGCTGCGGCGCTCGCAGGTGGACTACGCAGACTTCATGCGCGGCGTCGCGAACGTCCTTTCGCAGAACAACCCCGACGAGGCCCTGGCGATCTGCGACGAGACGGCCGTGCCCGTCGCGCGCGTCGTCGCCACCGCCATCCGCCACCGCACAGGCTCCTCCCGCGCCCTGCGCGAGGCAGTGGACGCCTCCGGCCGCGCCGAGGTCGGCCGCCTCGAGCGCCGCCTCGCCGCCCTCGCGGTGATCGCGCAGGTGGCTCCGCTCATAGGGCTCTTCGGGACGGTCCTCGGGATGATCCGCACCGTCCTCGCGCTCGACTCCGCCGGCCCAATCCTCCGCGCCGATCTCGTGGGCGGCCTCCTCCAGGCGCTTGTGGCGACGGCCGCCGGGCTTCTCGTGGCGATCCCCTCGCACGTGATGTACGCCATGCTGCGCAGCCGCGTGGACCGTCTGATGGTGGACATCGAGGCTGCGGCGGGCGAGATCCTCGCGACGCTCGCCGAGCAGGCCGCGCACGCCAGGGCGGCGAGGGAGGCCGCGCCATGAGCGCAGGCGCAGAGGGGAAGTGGCAGTGGCGCGCGGCGTCCGACGCCGGCGTGTGGGCGCACGGCGCCAAATGGGCGCGTCCGCTATCAGCCGCCGCGCCGTGGGTGTCTCTCGCGCTCATCGCAGCGCTCTTCGGCATCGTCTCGCGCGAGACGACTCTCGCCCGCGGGACGGTCTTCGACCTTCCCGCGTCGGCCGCGGCCGACGCCGACGACCCGGGCCTCACCGCCTTCGTCCTGCCCGTCCCGCGCGACGTCGGCGGCGGCGAGGAGACGCTTGTATTCTTCGACGACGCCCGATTCGCCCCGGCCGACTCCGCCTCCGCCGCCAATCTACAGAGCCGCCTCTCAGCTCGCGCATCCGACGCGCGCAGCGGCACGCTCCTCCTCCTCGCCGACCGCCGCGTCCCCGCCGGCGATCTCATGAAGCTCATGGCCCTCGCCCGCAAGGCCGGCCTCAAGCACGTCCAGGTCGCGGAAAGGCGCGAGTGATGCAGCTGGCAGTCCAGATACTGGTGTTGATTGCGGTCACGGTGTTCCTTGCGCTGCAGATACCGCGCAAGGCGCTCTTCCCGCACGACAGGGGGCGGCGGCATCGTCCCGCGCCGGCGGCGGCGTACGTGGAGCTGGGCGAGGAGGAGTACGCGAACAGCATGAAGTTCGCGCGCATGGCATGGAGGGGGGGAGCCCGTGCGGTGGGACGGCGTGGATACGAAGGCGGCTCGCCACGTGGTGGGGGGTGGGTGC
>CAMOHV010000145.1 GCA_946615275.1 uncultured Verrucomicrobiota bacterium
CCTCCTCGGGCTTTCCAATGATGGCGTTGCCGCCCTTGAGGGGGCCTGGGTTCCATCGGCAGCAGAGGAGCTCGGGGAGACGTCCGCCGAGGGCGCGCTCGAGGTAGGCGAGATGCGATATGTCGTCGAGATTGACGATTGCGCCGATGGCGGCGGCGCGGCGGAACTCCTCTGCGGGGGTGTCGTTCGATGTGAACATCACGGATTCGCCGACGTTGCCCACGGCCTCCGCGAGGACGAGCTCGGCCATGGACGAGCAGTCGCTGCCGAACCCCTCCTCCTTCAGAAGCGCCATCAAATGCGGGTTGGGAGCGGCCTTCACGGCGAAGTACTCGCGGAAGCCGGGGTTCCACGCGAAGGCGGCCTTCAGGCGGCGCGCGTTGGCGCGGATCGCGGCGGCGTCGTACAGGTGGAACGGCGTGGGCCAGCGGCGGGCGATGGCCTCGAGCCGGTCGTTGTCCAGAGGGAGGGTCTTGGCGTTCATCATCTTCTCCAGTCGGGAGGAAGCGCGGCGAGGACGGTCTCCACCACCTCGTCCAGCGTCAGGTTCGTGGAATCTATCTCGAGGACGCCGTCGGCCTTCCTCAGAGGGGCGTACTTGCGGGTGGAGTCTATCGCGTCGCGGGCGAGGAGCGATGCCTTCACCGCCTCGGCGCTCTGGGATGCGATGCCCTTCTCCACCTCCTCCCTCTGGCGGCGCATGGCGCGCGCCTCGGCGGAGGCGGTGAGGTAGAATCTGGCGGGCGTCTCGGGGAAGACGGCGGTGGTGATGTCGCGCCCCTCCACCACGAGGTCGCCGTGCGCGACGAGCGAGCGAAGTATCTCCGTCACGCGGTCGCGCACCTCCTTCACGGTGGCCACGGGGCTCGCGTGGGCGTTTATCTCCGGCGTCCTGATCCTGTTGCCGGGCGCCTCGCCGCCCACATAGTAGGCGATGGCGCCGTCCTCGGGGCGGCACTCGATCTCAACGGCGGCGGCGCATCTGGCCACGGCGGCGGGGTCGCCCGTGTCAATGCCCATTTCAAGGCACTGCCACGTCATGATGCGGTACAGCGCGCCGGAATCGACGTGCAGGAACCCCAGCGCGCGCGCAAGGCGCTTCGCCGTGGAGCTTTTGCCCGATCCGCTCGGGCCGTCTATTGCTATCACTTTCATAACATCGAAACTTCGGCGCCCGCGCGCGGCGAATAAGCCGGATTCTGTTCCTCCCGCGGTCGCCCGCGGAAGTCCGATCATTCATCTTGCGCGATCAACCCGGGACATAACCGCGCCTCGTGGCGCGAACCGGACGGACCGCCCGTTCTGTCCCCTATTTGATCTTGCTCCGGAGAGGGCTTGCCTTGCGGGGCGGGCTCTCGCCCGCGCCCCGGTGGTCTCTTGCACCGCCTTTTCACCCTTGCCGACCCGAAAGGCGGCGGTCTAGTCTCTGTGGCGCTTTCCATCCGCGGCGGTTTCCGCCGCGTCCCCGGCCTTGACGGCCGGGTCTCCCGTCCTGCGGAGTCCGGACTTTCCTCACCCTTTCGGGCGCGACCGGTCACTCGCGCGCGGACGCCGAAGAAATTCAAAGATCAGAAGTCGCTGTAGAGGATGCGCCCGCACATGGTGCAGGTCGCGAGCTCGCCGGCCCTGGAAGGGTCCTTGGCGTTGTGGGCCACGGTCTGCGCCACGAACGGCGGCTGCTTCATGTGGCACCCGTCGCACACGCCGTCGTTGTTCAGGGTGGTGACCACGGGCCAGCGCTTGGTGCGGAGGCGCTCGTAGTAGAGAAGGAAGCGCGGCGGCACGTCGGCCGCCGCCTCCTTGCGGTTCTGGACGAGCTCGTCGAGCGCCTGCTTCACCTCCGCGAGGCGGGCGTCGAGCTCGGCCACGTAGCCGTCCACCCCGCCGCGCTCTGCGTCCACCTTCGCCTGGGCGTCTTCGAGGCGCTTCTTGAGGTGCGGGAGCTCGTCCGTTTCAAGCGTCAGCGCGCGGGTGTCGGCGGCGTCGGCATCGTGCTCCAGGCTCTCCTGCTGCATGAGCGACTGCTGGAGCTCCTTGTTGGAGGTTATGGAGGGCTGGGCTATCTTGAGCGCCTGGAGCTTCGCGCGGTACTGCTCGGCCTCCTCCATCTCGTTCTTGATGCGCTGCTGCATTGCGGCAAGCTGGTTCTTGGCTATCTCCAGGGCTGCGTTCACTCCGGCAAGCCTTGCAGTCTCCTGCGCCTTGCGCTGGGGAATGTCCCTCGCCTCTTTCTCGAGGTCTCGGATCTGCCCGTCGATGTCCTGCAGTTTCAGCAGCGGTTCTATCACGTTCACCGTCTTTCTTCCTTCCATTTCTTGGTGAAAAAACATCTTATATTTTACCGAATCTGCGGCCCGCAGTCAATAGGCTTGTTGGAATTGGAGGTTCCCAGTTCCCCAAATTTCTCCCGTTCGCCATCCGCCCGTGCGTAGTGTAGGTGCGTCCGATTTCCTGCGCTCAAGGGCTAGTGCGAAAGCGCGCGTTACGACGAACCGCAGAGCACGGGGAATCGGATGAACCTGCACTGCACGTGAGTTAGTGACTAGTGCCTAGTTTACGCCGCAGGAAGGATTTCACGCATTACTAGAAACCCGGCACGTTGTTTTCATATACGAAAGATGGGGAACCTCCAACGAAGAAGCGATTCCACAGGGATCACGCCGCCAGGCACAGAAGAGCCACGCCTGCAACGATCGCCGCGAGCGCGATCCCCTTGCGCGCCAGGTTCGTCTCGTGGAAGAACCTGGCCCCGATCAGGAATGTCAGCACCACCGAGAATCGGCGCATAAGCGAAGCGGCGGAGATCGGCGCCCCGGGATGCGCAAGCCCCTTGAAGTAGAGCCAGTCCGCGCCTGCGAGGAGAATGCCCACAAGCGGGATCGTCCACCGCCACTCGAACTGGTCGCGCCCGAGGCGCAATGCGCGCGACACCGCGAGGGCCAGCGCATAGAACGCCACCAGCCCCGCCTGGAACACCAGCTGCACGGACTCCACCGGCAGCGCGCGCACCTGGAACACGTATTTGTCCCAGATCGACGACACAGCGGAGAACATGGCACCCACGATGGCGCACCACACTGCACGGCTCCTGAAGAAATCAATCCCCTCGTGCCGCCCTGCCCATGAGAACGCGAAGTATCCTGCGAACACTGCGGTCATACCCATCCCCTGCAGCACGGACGGCCTCTCGCAGTACAGAGGGACCGCGATCAGCAGCACAAGGGCCGGCGCGGAGGCCCGGATCGGCGTCGCGATCGTAATCGGAAGCGTCCGCAGCGCGCAGAACGTGAACACCCACGACGTGCCCACGATCACGCTCTTCGCCAGCCCGAGCGAAAGCTCCGCGCCGGTGATCTCGCCTGGGGCGCAGAATCGGCCGGACGCCCAAAGGCCTGCGGAGTAGGCTGCGAATCCGAATGTGGTCGATGCGAGCAGTACGGGCAGCACGGCGTTCGCGCCGACGCTCGCCTTCTTCGCGATGTCGTAGAGCGCGAGCATCACCGAGCTCGCCAGCACCCATGAAGTCCAGTCGGTCATTACAATCGATGCAGAAACGCAGAACATCAGCCAATGACGATCTCAAGCCCCGCAGCGTCGGCCGCGGCATCCGCCCCTTGTGCGCATGGCAGGCGGTGTCCTCCTCGCCAGAGCACGCATCGGTCTCGACGATTCTCGTCCACAGTACCTTGCCGCCGTCTAGCCTGCTGCAAAGCGTCATGCCAGAAGGGCCTTCGCCATCGCCACGTCGTCAACACGATAGTCATCGGTCGTCAACCGCCAGGTCATTCACGAATCACCACCTTCCCCGCAAAGGCCAGCGCTGCCTTCGCGGTGGAGAGCAAGAACTTCTTCACGGTGCGGACGCGCTTCATCGCCCTACCGCGAAACAGTTCCGCGAAATGGCCCTAGCGGGAGACCTGCTTCGTTCTTGATGAAACCATGTACGCAGCTGCGCCGCATGTACGCGACCTTCTCTGGCACAAGGCCCGCCGGCACCACAAGGTCTATCGTCTTGGAACGGGTCGTGTATTCTGCCTTCACCGCCACATATTTCCCATCGCCCCCGGCGAGTTCGAAGCGCGGCGCATACGTACCGTTGCGGTTCCAGCTCTCCACGTTGTCGAAGGTCAGAGTGACCTTCTTCCCGTCCGCCGAGAGCTTTGCCGCGACGAACACCGGCGCGTCGCACTTGAGGTCCTTCCGTCCATAGATGCGGTTCAGTGCGAGCGCCGCCAGGCGCGTGCCGACCGTCCGCTTGTCCCCGGGATGGATGTTGTCGAGCTCGCCGACATCGCTCAGGATCGCGCAGCCGACGTTGTTCCCGTTCGAACGACCGAAGCGCTCCATCTCCTCGCGTATCTGCGTGGCGCCGGTGTCCTTCTCCTCGTTGTCCGCGCATCCATATCCATACGGCGCGATCTGGCAGAGGAAGAACGGCATGTCGGCTCCGCACTCGAACGCCCGCCCCCAGCCTGCGCGCAGCGTTTCAAGCATCTCGTAGTATTCCGCCCACCGGCCGCGGTTCGAGCAGCCCTGGTACCAGATCGCGCCCTTGATCGCATACGGCGCCAGAGGATGCACCATCGCGTTCCAGCACGCGCGCGGATCCTGGTGGAAGTCGGGCTTCTTGCCCTTGTTCTTCGGGTTCTTCTTCTCCGCCTCTGTCCATTCCGTCCGCACCGGACGCGTCGCGAGCGCCTTGAACGACTTCGATTCGGCGTAGGCGAACGGCGGAATCCACGTCTCGATGCAGCTGCCGCCCCATGCGCACTCTATCACGCCGACCGGCACCTTGAGCGCCTGGTGCAGCCGCACCGCGAAATGCCACGCCGCCGCGGAGAAGTTGCCGCGGTCGTTCGCGGGGGTGAAGTCGAACCAGCCGAGACGGGCGTGGTCCACCTCCTTCGGCGCCCAGCAGCACGGCATGTGGACTCCGCGCACGTCAGGCTCGTCCGTCAGAAGAAGGTCGTAGTAGCCGTTGCGCTCGCGCCCCGCATGCTGGCCGATGCTCGGCGAAGGCCACATGGCGAACGTCATGTTGCTCTGGCCGCCGCA
>CAMOHV010000146.1 GCA_946615275.1 uncultured Verrucomicrobiota bacterium
GTGCGCATGGCGATGGTCGACGCCCTCGAATCGCAGGGCGAGCGCGCCGCGAACGACATCGCCTATTACATCGCCGACTCCGACGAGGACGTGGCCGACTCGGCCTTCACGGCGTGGACAGGTCTTCTTGACGACATGACCCGCGCCCGGCGCATCATGGCCATACGAGCCGCGGCCCAGACGCTCGCGACGGCAGGCTCCATGCAGATGCGCGGCGGCGACCAGCGCCAGGGCTACGGTCCCATGCAGGGCCCGGGCCAGTACCAGGGCCATGGGCCCATGCAGGGGCCGAGCGCGCCGCAGGCGCCGGGCGCCGCGCGCTGGGGCAATCGCTGATTGCGCTTGCGCTCGAAGCCGAAATTTGGCATAATTCTCCAATCGCCCGCATCGGCGGGCGGCAGATTTCACAAACTAACAAAACCGAAAGGAAAACAAAGATGAGATTCGACATCAACAGAAGGTCCTTCCTCAAGGGCGCCGCCGGCGCCGCAGCGATCACCGGCATGGGCGGCTGCTGCAGCAAGTGCGCGATCGTCCACACGCCCGGGCAGAAGGTCAAGCTCGCCGCCGTGGGCGTGATGGGCAAGGGCTATTCCGACTGGATGCCCATGATCACCAGCGGCAAGGCCGAGATCGTCGCGTTCTGCGACGCCGACGCCAACATGCCCAAGAAGGCGGCGGAGCGCATCGCCGCTGAGAGGAAGAAGGGCAAGCTCCCCGCCGGATTCGACTTCGACCCGCTCAAGGTGCCGTTCTTCACCGACTACCGCCAGCTCCTCGACAACTGCGTGAAGCTCGGCGTCGAGGCGATGACCATCTCCACCCCCGACCACGTCCACGCCCCCGTCGCCATCCAGGCGATGAAGATGGGCATCCACGTGTATGTGCAGAAGCCGCTCGTCCGCACGCTCTGGGAGCTCGACTACTTCGACCGCACCGCCCGCGAGACGGGCGTCATCACCCAGATGGGCAACCAGGGATCCTCCATCGACTCCATGCGCCGCTGCACCGAGGTGATCCAGAGCGGCATCCTGGGCGATGTGAAGGAGGTCCACGTGTGGACGAACCGTCCCGTGTGGCCGCAGGGCAAGGCCGTGGCCGACTGGGTGAAGGGCCATCCGAACGGCGACAAGATCCGCGCCGGCCTCGACTGGAACGCCTGGCTCGCCACGGCGAAGGACCGTCCGTTCCTCGACATGTACCCTGCCGACGCCCCGGTGTACGACCCCTGGAAGCTCGGCAAGAACGTCTACCACACCTTCACCTGGCGCGGCTTCTTCGACTTCGGCTGCGGCGCCTTCGGCGACATGGCCTGCCACACGATGAACCTCGCCTTCCGCGGCCTCGAGCTGGGCGGCGTCTCCGACGCCGAGTGCATCAAGGTCGAGTCCAAGAACGACGTGGCGTATCCGCTCAAGTCCATCGTGAAGCTCACCTACAAGGCCCGCGCGAGCAAGGTGCGTCCCGGCGTGGACCTCCCCGCCGTGACGCTCTTCTGGTACGACGGCGACCTCAAGCCCGCCGCCGACATCATGCCGAAGTGGGCCAAGACCCACGAGGGCAAGGTGCCGAACACCGGCTGCCTCCTCATCGGCACCAAGGGTTCCGTCCTGATGCAGGACGACTACGGCGCCAAGTGCGCCATCGCCCTCGACGGCGACAAGGAGTACGTCGACGTGTTCGCGCACGAGGCCGCCAAGGCCGTCCCGCGCTCCATCCCGTTCCGCACCGAGGCCTCCGCCACCGGCGGCAAGTCCACCGTGCAGATGAGCGGCTTTGGCACCGGCCAGTACATCGAGTTCCTCGACGCCATCAACGGCAACGGTCCCGTCTACGATCAGACGCACTCCCGCTGCTTCTCCGACATCGAGTACTCCATCCCGCAGATGGAGGGCATCCTCGTAGGCTGCATCGCGCAGCAGGTTCCCGGCAAGCTCAACTGGTGCTCCAAGAAGCAGCAGTTCGACAACGCCGCCGCCAACGCCCTCATCAAGCCCTACCTCCGCAAGGGATTCGAGTTCTAACCAGAGCGATCAACCCACAGAAGGAGGACGGAGGAATGAAGAAATACGTCTGCAAGGTCTGCGGCCACGTCTACGACCCCGCGAACAACGACAACGTCCCGTTCGAGGATCTCCCAGACGACTGGACCTGCCCCGTCTGCGGCGTGGGCAAGGACCAGTTCGAGGAGATGTGAGCGGAAGCTACCGCCGAAAGGTGATCCGGACGATGGACACGTCACGCCGAAGGTTTCTGTCGCTTGCGGCCGGCGCGGCCGTCTGGAGCTGGGGCGGCGGGCGGATCGCAGTTGCGCAGGGCGGCGCGCCCGCCCTGCGCATCGGCGCCGTCAGCGACATCCACATACTGCTCAAGGGTAAGAAGGAGAACTGCTTCCAGTACGGCGCGCACGGCACGTTCCGCGCCGCGCTGGAGTATTTCCGAGACCAGAAGGTCGACGCTGTTACCGTCACGGGCGACCTCGCCGACACCGGCAGGCTCGCCGAGCTCGAGATCGTCGGCAAGATCTGGCGCGAGGTGTTCCCCGGCGACAAGCGCCCCGACGGCGGCCACGTCGAGCCCGTCTTCATCTACGGCAACCACGACTGCTTCGGAAGGGTCAAGGGCGTTCCGCTCGTGAAGCATGACTTCGCCGCATCCTGGAGGCAGGCGTTCGGGCGCGAGTGGTCGCCTGTGTACCACGTGAAGGTGAAGGGCTACACCTTCATCGGCATGCACTGGGGGCACGAGAAGGATCTGCCCGCGTACATCAAGGCGCACGAGGCCGAGCTTGGGCTCGGGGAGGCGAAGCCTTTCTTCTGCCTGCAGCACCCCATCCCGAAGGACACGCTCTTCGCGCACTCCGGCAAATGGGGCGAGGACAAGGGGCAGGTCACGAAGTGCCTCTCCGCGTACCCCAACGCGGTCTCGCTCTCGGGCCACACCCACATGGCCACCACCGACGACCGTGAGGTGTGGCAGGGCGCATTCACGGCGATCAACTGCTGCACGCTCGCGCAGATCAAGCCGCCGTCGAGGTGCGTGAACACGCCGTGGCGCAAGGACAGGGAGAAGCCCGGCACGATCCACCACATGAAGAGCACGAGCCGCTACGGCAAGCAGGGCTACGTGATCGACGTTTGGCCGGACCGCCTTGAGATCGAGCGCCGCGAGTTCGTCTTCGGGATGGAGGCCGCGCCGCGGTTCACCGTCCCGATCCCAGTGGACGCGGCGGCGCCGGCGTTCGCCTACGCCCAGCAGGCGAAGAAGGCCGTGGCGCCAAAGTTCCCGGAGGGCGCGTCGCTTGTCGTCTCCGAGCGCGACGGCAAGGACTCCGACAAGAAGCCGGAGCGGCAGATCGTTCTGGAGTTCCCCTCCGCGACATCCGCCGGACACAAGGGGCGGGTTGAGCGCTATCGCGTGGAGGCGCTGCCCGAGGGCGGAGGAGAGCCTGTGTTCGCCTGCCAGGTGGCGCAGGATTCCTACTTCCATCCGATCGAGAAGATCCCGCCGAGGCAGCAGTGCGTGCTTGCGGCGGCGGATCTGCCCGCCGGGCAGAAGGTGAAGTGGCGCGTGACGCCCCTGGGCGTATTCGGCCAGAGCGGCAAGCCGCTTGAGTAGAGCCGTCCGGTCTGGATTGGATGGGGGATTGACTTCGGGGCGGGGATTTGGTATCATATCCGCCGTTCCTGCGACCGTCTAAGGAGATTTCTCCCCGTTGCGGGCGTCCGCCAGTCTCAGCGGATGTTCGGATTTGCGCACGCGCGCATGCGGGTAGATGTCGGCGGACGCAGGCGCGCAACAACAACAAACAACAAGGAAATCCGAAAAAATGAGTCAGATTGACAAAGCCGCCATCCGTTCCGAGTTCCAGCGCCACGAGCGCGACACCGGATCGTCCGAGGTGCAGATCGCCACGCTCACGAAGAAGATCCAGCTTCTCACCGAGCATCTCAAGAAGAACAAGAAGGACCATGCGTCCCGCTACGGCCTCATCCGCATGGTGAACAACCGCCGTTCGCTCCTCGACTACCTCAAGCGCGAGGACGAGGCGAAGTACAAGGAAATCATCGCCAAGCTCGGCCTGCGCCGATAAGGGAAAGAAGGCAGGCATCCAATGCAAGGTGCAAAGCAGTTCAAGGTGAACATCGCCGGGCAGGATCTCGTGTTCGAGACCGGCCTCCTCGCGATGCAGGCAGCGGGCGCGGTGACGTGCTCGTACGGCGACACAACGGTCTTCACGGCCGTCACGAACACGGACACGCCGCGCGAGGGGATCGACTTCTTCCCGCTCCAGTGCGAGTACCGCGAGAAGTTCTACGCCGGCGGCAAGTTCCCCGGCGGCTTCTTCAAGCGCGAGGCGCGCCCCTCGGCGAAGGAGATCCTCACGGCCCGCATGTGCGACCGTCCGATCCGCCCGCTCTTCCCCGACGGGTACTACAACGACGTGCAGGTGAACAGCATGCTCATCCAGAGCGACGGCACGCGCGAGGCCGACTTCCTGGCCGTGAACGCGTCCTCCGCCGCGCTGCACATCAGCGACATCCCGTTCATGGGCCCGATCGGCTGCGTCCGCATCGGCCGCATCGACGGGCAGTGGGTGATCAACCCCACGCACGAGCAGAAGGCGAAGAGCGACATCGACCTCCTCTACGCCGGCATCCGCGGCAAGTTCCTCATGATGGAGGGTTCCGCCTCGGAGATCTCCGACGAGGACTTCATCGCCGCCCTGAAGCGCGCCCACGAGGAGGTGGAGAAGATCATCGACCTCCAGATCGAGATGCGCCGTGCGCTCGGCAAGCCCGACAAGGACATCAAGGACATCCCGCAGCCCGCGGACAAGATGGACTTCATGCGCAAGGAGGGCGGCGAGGCCCTCGCGGCCGCGCTCCTCATCAAGGGCAAGCTCGAGCGCCAGGGCAAGGTCTCCGCCATCAAGGAGGACCTCCTCAAGAAGGTCTCCGAGAAGTGGCCCGAGATCGACGCCGTCGGCTTCGTGCACCTCTTCGACGCCCTC
>CAMOHV010000147.1 GCA_946615275.1 uncultured Verrucomicrobiota bacterium
CTCGCCAAGGGCGCGAAGGTGATCGACTACTCCGGCGACTTCCGCTTCACCACGCTCGCCGCATACGAGGACTACGCCACGCGCCTCGGGAAGGACCCTTCGCACCTTTCGGCCGAGCTTCTCGGGACGAACGTCTACGGCATGCCAGAGCTCCACCGCGACGAGATCTCGCGCGCAAACCTCGTGGGCAACCCCGGGTGCTTCGCCACGAGCTGCATACTCGGCCTCGCGCCCGCGCTGAAGGCGCATCTGGTGAAGCCCGTCGGAATCGTCTGCGACTGCAAGAGCGGCGTCTCCGGCGCGGGGAAGAAGGCGAAGACGACCTTCCACCACCCAGAGCGCTACGAGCAGATCAACGCCTACCGCCTCTCCGGCCACCAGCACGTGTGCGAGGTGGAGCGGGAGCTGGGGCTTCTTGGCGGCGAGGATGTGAAGGTCACTTTCACGGCGCAGGTGCTGCCCATCTCGCGCGGCATCCTCTCCACGCTCTACGGGGACCTGCTCAGGGACGCCACGGAGGAGGATGTGCTCAAGATCTACCGCGACTTCTACGCGGGCTCCCCGTTCGTGCAGGTGTATCCGTCCACGGCGGCGGTGGGCACCACCACTGTGCGCTGCACCAACCGCTGCGCGATCGTGGTGTCGGTTGACGCGCGCACGGGCAAGCTTCGCATAGTCTCGATCATCGACAACCTAATGAAGGGCCAGGCCGGCCAGGCCATGCAGAACATGAACGTGATGTTCGGCTTCCCTGAGACGACCGCCCTCGACCAGCCGGGGATGTACCCATGAGCGCACCCAAGAAGAAGACTTCCAGCCCGTTCCTCAAGAAGGCCGAAGGCGCGAAGCCGCCCACGCGGCGCGAGATGAAGCGCGGCCTCGGCAGGGGCCTGAACGCGCTGATCGCGCCGCCGCACGCCGCGTCCGCCGAAGTGCCGGCGCCGCCCGCGCCCGCGCCCGTCCCGGCGGAGCCTCAGCTTTCGCGCCCGGCGCCCGGCGAGACCGTCGTGCAGGTGCCGCCGATGGACGTGGAGCGCAGCCCCTGGCAGCCGCGCACGGTCTTCAAGGAGGAGACGCTCAACGAGCTGGCCGACTCGATCAAGGCCAACGGCGTCATCGAGCCGCTCATCTGCCGCCGCCGCGCCGACGGCAAGCTGGAGCTCATCTGCGGCGAGCGCCGCCTCCGCGCGTGCATGCTCGCCGGCGTGAAGAGGATCCCTGTCGTGGTTAGGGATGTGGACGACCGCACCGCCGCCACGATGACAATCACAGAGAACGCCCAGCGCGACGACCTCAACCCGGTGGACGAGGCCGAGGGCTACCGCCGCCTCCAGGAGGAGTTCGGCCTCACGCAGGCCGACGTCGCCGAGCAGGTAGGCAAGAGCCGCAGCGCCGTAGCGAACTCCACGCGCCTCCTCGAGCTTCCGGACGAGGTGCAGGACCTCCTCCGCAAGAACGCCATCACGACCGGCCACGCCAAGGTGCTTCTTTCCCTCGACAACCCCGTGCAGATCCGCCGCCTCGCGGTGGAGTGCGTCCCCGTCACCGACGTCAGGACCGGCCGCACGTCGGGCGGCCTCACCGTCCGCGAGCTTGAGCGCCGCGTGGCGCGCCTCTCCGCCCCCGTGGTGGAGCGCAAGGCCGGTAAGCCGGACATCCCGGAGTCCTATCTCCGCAGCCTCGTGGACGAGCTCCACAAGACGCTCGGCTGCGCCGTGCGCCTCACGAGCGGCGTGACCCACGCCAACGGAAAGCACACGAAGGGCGTCCTGGAGATCGACTTCATCGACAACGACGACCTCGACCGCATTCTCGCCATCATCGGCGTGAAGATGGACTAGGCGACATGAAGTCTGCAAGTGTTCTGCTTGCGTTCGTTTCGTTTGCGGCGCTGTCGGGCCTGGCGATCGTCATCGACGTCGAGCCGGGCACTTCTCTTGAGTCGATACAGGCGCGCATCCGCGCGGAGCGGTCGGGCAATCCGGCTCTCGCGTACGAGAATTTCGTCGTGCGGCTGGCCGCCGGGAGGTGGGAGCTGTCGCGTCCGCTCGTGATGGGCGCGGAGGACTCCAACGTGGAATGGCGCGCCGCGCCGGGGGCGGAGGTGCGCATCTCGGGAGGAAGGATCGTCTCGGTGCCGGCGGAGAAGGTGTCCGACGAGGAGATTCTTTCGCGTCTGCCGGAGAGCGCGCGCGGCAAGGTGGTGCAGTTCGACCTCGGGAAGATGGGCGTGGAGGACTTCGGCGACTATCTCTACAACCACGAGGACGCCATAACGCGGCGCGTGGCCAGCACATGGAACCAGGGCGAGTTCATGAAGGGGTCGCATCCGCCGCCGAAGGGCGACAAGTCGGCCGGGCGCCTCGAGCTTTTCTGCGACGACGCCCCGATGACGGTGGCGCGCATGCCCCTTGAGAAGTCGCTGCACGTGGGCACGCTTCTGGGGCCGCTCACGCGCACCGGCCCCGGGAAGGGCAAGATCGTCTCACCGGAGGCTCGCTTCACCGTGAAGGAGCCGATCCCTCCGGCGTGGTTCAAGGAGCCTGACCCGCATGTGTGCGGCTGCTGGTGCACGGACTGGGCGGAGCAGCACCAGAAGATCGTGGCGTTCGACGCGGCGACGAACGCCATCACGCTGTCCAAGCCCTGGCACCAGTATCTCTACAAGAGCGGGACTTACTTCTACGGCTTCAACATGCTGTGCGAGCTGGACGAGCCGGGGGAGTGGATGCTGGACCGCCCGGCGAAGCGCCTGATAGCGTGGCTGCCTGATGGATGGCGGCGGCTGGAGGTGTCGATGGCGCCGCGTCTCGTGGAGGCGCGCGGGGCCACGAACGTGGTGCTGAAGGGGCTGGTGCTGGAGGCCTGCCGCAACTCGGCCGTCTGGTTCAAGGACTGCGAGGGGTGCAGGGTGGAGTCCTGCACGATAAGGAACGTCGGCCAGCACGCTGTGATGGTCGAGGACGGCCGCCGCTGCTCCGTTGAGCGCAGCGACCTGCACGGCATGGGCGGCGGCGGCGTGTGGCTCGTGGACGCCAACCGCAAGACGCTCGTCAAGAGCGGGCACTACGTCGAGAACTGCGAGATCCACCACTTCGGGCGCTGGAACAGGATGTATCGCGCGGGGGTGTGCATGGCGGGCGTGGGGATGCGCGCGTCGCACAACTTCATACACGACGCGCCCCACTCGGCGATCCTCTACTTCGGCAACGACCTGGTGATGGAGTATAACGACATCTGGCGCGTGTGCAGGGAGTCGAAGGACTGCGGCGCGTTCTACACCGGACGCAGCTGGCTTCTGCGCGGCAACAAGATATTCCACAACCGCTTCCGTGAGATCATCGGGCTCGGCGGCAACCACTGCCGCACGCTGTATCTGGACGACTCGATGGCCGAGGTGGAGATCGCCGGCAACTTCTTCGAGAAGTGCACTTGGGGCATATTCGTGGGCGGCTCGCGCGAGAACGTGATAACGAACAACATCTTCGTGGACTGCCCGCAGGCGTTCTACGCCGACGCCCGCGGGCGCGGCTGGCAGCGCCCGCACATCCAGAGTCGCCTCGCCGAGATAGAGAAGCATGGCACGCTCTACGGCGTCAAATTCCTCGAGGACCCGTTCGTGTCACGCTATCCCGCGCTGAGGAATCTGATGGGGAGCGACTACTACTCGCCCGTCTCGAACGTGGTGGAGCGCAACATCTTCTGGCGCGGCAAGGGCGAATGGTGCGAGAAGTACGGCCCCGACGAGCGCATCCGCAAGAGCGCCGACTGGTGGTGCACGCTCACCTACGGCAAACCCGGATTCGCCGAGCAGAACTCCTTCACGAACAATCTCGTGAACGTCGATCCGCGCTTCGTGGATCCGGAGCACGGCGACTTCCGGCTTCGCGAGGATTCGCCGGCCTTCAAGATCGGCTTCGCGCCGATTCCGATGGAGAAGATAGGTATCGAGAAGTGATAAGGAGAACCAACATGAATAGAAGAGAGTTCATTTCCTCCGCGGCGGGCGCGCTGGCGCTCGGCGCGGCTCCGTCCCTCGCGGCGGCGCCAGGGCCGGAGCCGGAGTTCGCGTGGTCGTACCTGGTCCATTTCGGCGTGAACTCGTGGAAGGACGTTCCGCTCGAGACGCAGGACCCGGGGATGGAGGAGAAGTGGCTCACGCGCTGCTGCGCCGACCATGTCCGCTTCGACGAGCCGTCGTGGCGGCGCCTTTCGGATGCGCTCGCCAAGGCCGGATGCAACCAGATAGTGGTGGACCTCGCGGAGATAGTGGTGTATCCGAGCCATCCTGAGCTGGCCGTGAAGGGGAGCTGGAGCGTCGAGAGGCTGCGCGCCGAGATAGGCCGCCTGCGCGGCATGGGCTTCGAGGTGATCCCCAAGATGAACTTCTCCGCCTGCCACGACACGTGGCTCAAGGAGTACCATCGGATGGTCTCCACGAAGAAGTACTACCAGGTGTGCGAGGACTTGATAAAGGACGTGGCGGAGATCTTCGACCGCCCCAGGTTCTTCCACCTTGGATACGACGAGGAGACCGCCAGCCACCAGCGGAACCATCTGTTCGCGGTATGCCGGCAGGGGGAGCTTTGGTGGCACGACTTCCTCTGGTTCGTCGGCGTCACCGAGAAGGCGGGCTGCCGTCCCTGGATATGGAGTGACTACGTCTGGCACCACAAGGATGAGTTCCTGAAGCGCATGCCGAAGAGCGTGCTGCAGAGCAACTGGTACTACGGCGCGAAGTTCAACCCGGCCGAGATGGGTGATCGAGGCAGGTATGTAGAGGCGTATGAATGGCTCGACAAGGCGGGGTTCGACCAGGTCCCGACCGGCTCCAACTTCAGCTGCGACGTGAACTTCGCCGGAACGGTGAAGTTCTGCGACGCGAAATGCGGCGCCGGACGGCTCAAGGGCTATATGATGGCCCCCTGGACGCGCACCTTCGCGATCCACGAGGAGAAGTCAATGCAGGCCATAGCCCAGATGGCCGAGGTGATCAAGGCGCGCG
>CAMOHV010000148.1 GCA_946615275.1 uncultured Verrucomicrobiota bacterium
GGCTGTATCTCGGTCTCGCTGGGGAGATCGCTCATTATGGCCGTGTTCTTGTTGCTCCAATAGACGCGGGACGCGGCGCGCGTGCCGCTGGCGTCGCTGAACACCCGGCCCACGTCGCCCTTAACGTCGCCCTTCGGCCTGAAGTGGATGGAGGCGAGCGGGACCTTGGCCTCGAGCGAGACGACGGCGCCCCGTCGGGAGACCTTCACCTCGGCGTCGTCCACAACGGACACCCTGTCCACGTGCAGCGTCCGCCAAGGGCTGGAGAACGCGACGCGCGCCGATTCCGGAGTGCCCGGAACCTTGTAGTCGTACATCACGCAGATGTTCTTCCCCTTGAACGGCGCGAAGACGAGGCGGATGTCGCCCGGCTGCACGCCGCGCGCGAAGTTCGGCGCGCGCGTGCGCAGCATCACCTCGAGCGTGTCGCCGGTCTTGAAGAGCTCGAACGGATTGTCGCCGCCGTTCGCGAAAGGCGCGGCGTCGTCCTTCCACGAGGACGCCACGTACAGGAACCTCTCGTCGCATCCGAGGCGCACGTTCTCGGCGGACGGTGCCTTCGCCCCGGGCCTTCCCCTCGCCACCTCGCAGACCTTCGGCTCCGCCCGTCGGGCAGCCTCTCTCGCGCGCCGGGCCTCCGCGGCCGCGACGTCCTCCGCCGTCACGCGGAAGGTTCCCCCGGCCAGACGCTTCACGCGGTCGAGGCCGGATATCTCCACCACCGAGCAGTCGCCCTTGCCCACTACGAAAAGGTCATGCTCCCTTCCGTCATTTCCACGAACGCGCGAGAACGTCCCGCCGAAATGCTCGTCGTAGAGCGACGTCTCCGCAAGCGTGGCCGAATCGGGCAGGACGTCGAAGTTCCACACAGTCGGCGCCACGCGCTGGTCGCGGAACACGCGGTCTATGAAAAGCCCGTCCTCCGCCGTCATCAGATACGCGCATCCAAGGTTCGAGTTGAAGCACACCACCTCGCCCGCGTCGCCCCGCGTCCTGGCCATGCCCCAGATGCGCGTGGGCGCTATCAGCACACCCGGCTCGTCCCCGCGCGCAGTGGTGCGATGCCCGGCGTGCAGGCCGGGCCATTCGTTCCTGTAGGTCCAGTTTTCGCTTCCGTCGGAGGCGATGCTGGTAACTGGTCCGCCCAGCGCGACCACCCTGCCGGCGGAGTCCGGCATCAGGGCCTGCGTCTCGACCGGCGCCGGCAGCGAATCCTTCGGGATGTCATAGCGCGGCAGCCCCCGCTCCGTGAAGCCCGACGGCCTGAAGACCACGACGCGGCGGCGCGGGCCACGGAACTCCGTCGCGCCCGCCGCCACGAAATCCTCGTTCATCCGCCAGTTCCATCCGGCCATCACGCCGGAGAGCGGGCCGCCCTCGAAGGCCACGTCCCCGAACTTCATCTCGCCGCGCCCCATGAAGCCGTCGCCGTCGAGGTCCGTCCAGGTGTAGAAGCGCCCGTCCCTTTCGGGCGAGACCGCAAACGCAACGCATCCCGTGATGGAGGCCGTCGTCCCCACGGACGCCACCGGCCACACCCTCTTCCCGTCGTGCCGCCAAAGGACAAGGCGCGGATGGCGGTGCGGCGGCATGAAGCTCGTGAACCACAGCGCGCCCCTCGCGCGGAAGCAGTACGCCGGATAGTCGCCGGCGCCGTTCGCCCGCCCCTTCTTGTCCGGAAACGACTGCACGTCCGCGGCGTCCGGACGGTAGATGAGGTTCACGGGCCGTATGGCGCCCGTCGCCGCGTCGCGGCGCAGCTCCAGCCCCCGGTAGAAGAGGCGCGACAGATCCGCAGGGTCGATGCACCCGTCGCCGCCGTACTGCGTGGGTCCGAGGACGGACTTCACGCACCGGCCCGTGGCCGCGTCCCAAACGGACACCCGCTTCTCCCAGTGCGTGTGCTCCGCCACCCAAACGCGCCCGAGCGCGTCCACCTCCACGCCCGCCGGCTCCTCAAGGTCGTCTTCGTCCCATGGCCCGACCTTCCTTCTGCCCTTCTTGCCGATGCGCCTCACCTCGCGTCCGTCGGCCGTGTACGCCGCCACCTGGTGCGTGGCGCCGCCCTCGCCCACCCAAATGAGCCCGTCGCCGCCCACCGCGAGGCCAAGCGGCTCGTCGAACTTCCTGCGGAAAAGCGTCTCCACTGCGTAGGACCGTACGTCTATCGTCGCGACGCCCTCCGCCGTAGTCGTCGCCAACTTCCCGTCCCCGTATTTCCTCAGCCTGCCCGGCCTCGGCAGCCGGATCGTCTTCAGCGGCACCGGCTTCAGCTCGTCGAACTGCGTGTGGACGCCCGCCCAGCTGAAAAGGCGCGGCTTGGCGCGGTTCCCCGCGGAGATGTCGTACACGCGCACTTCGTCCAGCGGCCCGTGCGACACGAACGCGATGTCGCCCAGTACCTGGAAGCCCGTCACCGTCACGTTCCAGAATGAGCTCTCGCCCTTCTTCGCGGGCGGATTCTTGAGGAGGAACACCTTGCGCGTCTCCTTTGTGCGGCGGTCGATGCGCACGATCTCCTCGTCGGTGCCGTTCCATCCGGCCTGGGAGTATCCGTAGCAGTATCCGCCGTCCACGCATATCTCCTGCGGCACGGCCACCCAGATGCGCGTCACGCCCCAGAGCTTGCGCATGTCGAGGTCCGTCTCGATCACGCTGTCGCCATGCTCCGCCCAGGCGTTGAGCCACATGTTCGTGCCGTCGCGGACCACTCCGCGCGGGGGATCGTGGTCCGCGAGCCATCCGCCGGTGCGGTCGGAGGTCATCCATGTGCGCCTGTCGCCCGGGAGGCCAAGCGGATAGTAGGAGAAGCGATAGTCCAGCCTGAGCGGCGGCACGGCGATGCCGCGCCATGAATAGACGCCTGGCTCAAGGACCGGCCTGCCGTCAACTCCGTCGAGGTTCCACCACGCCTTCTGCGGGCCAGCCCCGAAGGCGACCCCGGCGGCGGGATTCGCGACGACGCGCCCCTTGCCGTCGCGCACCTGTATGGTGGCCAGTCCGTCGAACGGCATCGTGAAAGGAATGGCCACGCCCCGGTTCTCGCTCCGCCTGGGGGCGCCAGCGGCCTTCCACGGGGTGAAGACGGCGATCTCGCCGAGCCCCGGGGTGGGCGTCTCGCCCTGCCTGCCATGAAGCGTCCATCCGCCGCCAGTCAGCTTGAGGCGCAGCGCGGCGGCGGCGACCGGCTTCGAGAAGAGGCAAGTGCGCCAGTTCCGGAAGTTCGCCCTGTCGTTCTTGGGCATCGCGCTCCATTCGCCGGAAACGGCGCGCCAGTGCGAGGCATCGGCGTCCAGCTGCGGATCGCCGTCTCCGGCATACACCTCGAACACGGCATCTTCATGGCGCGGGAAGCTCTCGGACGAGCCTGTGAAGACCATCGCCCCGGCGATCGGAACGGCCTTGCGCCATGTGAGAAGCACCCATTCGGGATCGGCGGCTCCGGGCGGCGAGCGTCGATCGGCGAACTTGAAGTTCCGCATTGGGTTCACCACCTCGTCGTTGAGCGAATACGGCCTGTTCAGGCCGGGCGTGGGCTTGAAGCCGGGAGTCTCCGCGGGGCCGTGGGAACTTACGGCCACATGCGCCCAGGGCGCAATGTTCACCATGCGCCCCGGAAGGAAATGGACGAACGGTTCGGCGGCCTTCTGCACCACCCGCCCGCCATCCGAGCGGACGGGCCGCGCCGCCACCTCCACGGAGAACGACTTCGCCCCGGCGTCAAGCGGCGTCACCTCCAGCTTCTCGTCGTAGCACACCGCCGTCTCGCATCCCTTCGGGACATCGAACGTGAACGTCTCGCCGCCCGCCGCAAGCGCGGCCATGCCAAGCGCGGCGGCCGCGCATCTTCCTGACCGCTTCATGTCCACATCCATCATTTGATGCTTATCCGCATCCCGCGCGGACGCATCCTGTAGCGGATCACGACAATGCCGCTTCCGCCCGCGCCGCCCGACTTGTAGTTCCAGGCATTTCCGCCCGCGCCGCCGCCTCCTCCGCCGGTGTTCGGAGTGCCGGCAGTCCCCGCGACGGCAAAGTATCCGCTCTTCCCTCCGCCTCCAAGGCCGCCGGAGGCGCTCGTATAGTTTATGCGGTTGCCGCCGCCACCGCCGCCGCCATAATACGTGGGCTCTCCCGAGAAGTCGCACATGATCCCGTCGCCGCCCGCGCCGCCGCTCACGAGGTTCGTCGTAACGGAGCCATCCTCGTGCTCGGCGTAGGATCGGACGGTGTCCATGCCCGGCGCACCCGCGCCGCCGCCGCCGCCGCCCGCGCCATAGGACGAGGCATTGACAAATCCCCAAAGCGCCCTGCCGCCGGCATGGCCCTGCACCGAGCCGTCCTCGCCGACCTTCGCGGCGCCGCCGGCATGTGTCTCCGTGCCGCCGAATCCGCCGCCGCCGCCGCCGGACGCCCCCACATTGCCGTTCTTGCGGAGCGTGCCGCCCGCGCCGCCACCCCAGGCCGTCAGGCCCAGCGCCGTCGTGTCGCCGCCGTTCGCCCCGTTGGAATCGCTCCCCGTGGCCGGTTCGCCGCCGGCCCCGACCACGATCGGCCAGTCGCCGGCCACGGCTACCACATTCGACGCCACCAACACGCCGCCGCCGCCGCCACCGCCGCCTTCAAGCGCGCCGCCGCCACCACCGCCGCCAACGAGCAATACGTCCACAAGCCCGTTGTGCGGCAGACGGAATGTGCCGTCCTCCGTGAAGGTGTGTATCCGCCATTCGCCGCGCTTCGTCACTGTACCGCCCTCGCCGTCGTCGAAGAGCTTCGCGTAGCCCTTGTACTTCGTCCGCACTATCACAATGCCGCTTCCGCCGTTGCCGCCCAGACCTTGGGTGTTGCCTACCTGTCCGCCGCCGCCACCACCGCCGCCGGTGTTGGGTTTACCATCTTCACCTTCGATCGGCTTGTTCGTAAGACCGTTGTATTTCCCGCCCCTTCCTCCACCGCCCAGGCCGCCCGCGCCCC
>CAMOHV010000149.1 GCA_946615275.1 uncultured Verrucomicrobiota bacterium
CGCCGCCGCTTCTCTTCTCCGAGAAGAACGCCTGCCCCGACTGCGGGCTCTCCTTTGACGAGCTGAAGCCGCGCAGTTTCTCCTTCAACTCCCCCTTCGGCGCCTGCCCCGTCTGCGGCGGCCTCGGCTCCATCTACTACTTCGACGAAGACCTCGTCGTTCCCGACAAGACGCTCCCCCTTCGCGAGTGCATCCATCCATGGCGGCGGGCCGGGCACATGGCGATCATGTACTACAACGAGATACTCTCGCGCATCGCCAGGCAGTACAAGGTGAAGCTCGACACCCCCTACGAGAAGCTCCCCGCCGACTTCCGCCACAAGCTCATGCACGGCTTCGACGACGACCTCGTTCTTCCCTGGCGCAAGGAGGACAAGCCTTTCGCCGGCGTGCTCGACTCCGTGAAGCGCATGATGGAGAACGCCGAGAGCGAAGAGCGCCGCGAGAAGTTCGAGGCGTACCAGAGCGAACGCACGTGCACCGCCTGCCACGGAACGCGCCTCAGGCCGGAGTCTCGCGTCGCGACCGTGGCCGGCAAGACGATCGTCGATGTGATGGCAATGCCCGTGAAGGACGCCAGGAAGTTCTTCGAGGGGCTGCTTTCCGCGAGCGAGTCCGATAAGACGCTCCGTCCGCTCAAGGATGTCCTCAAGGAGATCGTGAAGCGCCTCGGCTTTCTGGACGACGTGGGCCTGGACTATCTCACGCTCGACCGGTCGAGCGGTTCGCTCTCCGGCGGCGAGATGCAGCGGATACGCCTCGCCACGCAGATCGGAAGCGGACTCACCGGCGTCCTGTACGTCCTTGACGAGCCGACGATCGGCCTCCATCCCCGCGACAACGAGCGCCTCATCGCCACCCTCAAGCAGCTCCGCGACCGCGGCAACACGGTCGTGGTCGTGGAGCACGACGCCGAGATGATGCGCACTGCCGACTGGATAATAGACCTCGGCCCCGGCGCCGGCCGCGAGGGCGGACAGGTGATGTACCAGGGCGACTACAAGGGCCTTCTCAAGGCGAAGTCGCTGACTGCCGACTATCTCACAGGCCGCAGGAGGATCGGAAATGGAGGGGCGGGCCATCCCTCGATCCGCCATCCTCAATTCCTCACGATTTCCGGATGCTGCGAGCACAACCTCAAGAACATCACGGCGCGGTTCCCCCTGGGCGCGTTCACGGTGGTGACGGGCGTGAGCGGCAGCGGGAAGTCCACGCTCGTGGACGAGACTCTGAAGCGCGAGCTGATGCGCCGCCTGTACCATGCGAAGGCCAAGCCGGGGAAGTTCCGCAGACTCTCCGGCGTGGAGCTCATCGACAAGGTGATCGAGATCGACCAGTCGCCCATCGGCCGCACGCCGCGCTCCAACCCCGCCACCTACGTCGGATTCTTCTCCGACATCCGCGAGCTCTTCGCCAGGACCGAGGGCGCCAAGGCGCGCGGCTACACGGCCGGACGCTTCAGCTTCAACGTGAAGGGCGGCCGCTGCGAGACGTGCGGCGGCGACGGCGTGCGCAAGCTCGAGATGAGCTTCCTGCCCGACGTCTACGTCACGTGCGAGCAGTGCGGCGGCCGCCGCTTCAACCACGAGACCCTTGAAGTGAAGTACGGCGGCAAGACGATCGCGGGCGTCCTGGACATGACCGTGGCCGAGGCGTACGCCTTCTTCGCCAAGGTGCCGCGCCTCGCGGCCAAGCTCAAGACGCTTGTTGACGTCGGCCTCGGCTATATCGGCCTCGGGCAGAGCGCAACGACCCTCTCCGGCGGCGAGGCGCAGCGCATAAAGCTCGCGACGGAGCTTTCGCGCCGTTCCACGGGCAAGACGCTCTATCTTCTCGACGAGCCCACCACCGGCCTCCACTTCGACGACATCGCGAAGCTCCTGCGCCTCCTTCTCCAGCTCCGCGACGCCGGCAACACGGTGGTCGTGATCGAGCACAACATCGACGTGATGCGCGCGGCGGACTGGATCGTGGATCTCGGCCCCAACGGCGGAGACGGTGGCGGACGCCTCGTCTGCGAAGGCCCGCCCGAGAAGATCAAGGCCTGTCCCGAGAGCTTCACAGGAAGGTTCCTGGCGGAGGGGTGAAAAGTTGAAAAGTTGAAAAGTTGAAAGGTTGAAAAGTTTTAGAATCATGCGAGATTTGAAACCATGCGGAACATTCAAAGGTCTCTCTTTCTCTGCGTCTCTGCGCCTCTGCGTTAAGAAACCCAGCACGTAACAGAGAAATCTAGGTTAAATTCTCAATTTCAAATTTCAAATTTCAAATTCCTAATTCTTAATTTCTAATTTCTAATTTCAAATTCCTAATTCTTAATTCCTAATTCTCAATTCTTTGAAAGGAGTCATCATGAAATCAAGAAAACAGTCAATCCTCATCGCCGCGGCTTTGCTTTCCGCCGCGTCTATGGCCGCTGTGCCGCAGCTTAAGGGCTCGCCGGAGGCGGCGGGCGCGATGGGCCTCAAGGTGAAAGTGCCGTCCGGCGCGAAGATGGCGCAGTCCATAACGCCGGCGGGACAGCGCTGGACGTTCAGCCGCGGCAAGGAGAAATGGCAGGAGACGCACTACGACGTGCGCGAGATATGGACCGGCCACGAGCGTGGCGCCCAGTGGAAGGACCGCAAGGGCAACATCCTCACCCTCGCGACGCCGTCGTCCTTCTGCCCCGAGTTCGAGAAGGGCCACGCGAAGCGCGAGGACATCGAGAAGAAGATGTCCGAGGACGCCGAGGCGTTCAAGGAGCCTACGGACGACACGCTCGCCAAGTGGGCCTCCGACTTCACCGAGAAGAACATCGCCGCCTCCGCCCTGTCTCCTTTCGCCGCGGCTTCCCTCGCCGACGCCCGCATCGTCGATTTCGGCGACATCTCCCGCATCGGCGCGTTCTTCAAGACGAAGGCCGGCCAGTGGCACTACGCCGAGTTCTCCTTCGCCCAGGAGTCCAAGCCCAAGGAACGCGAAACTCTCATGAAGGCGTTCCTCAAGGGCGTCGTCGCCGACAAGGCCAAGGCGTCGTCCAAGGCGGCGGACGTCGTCGCCGAGGGCCGCTGGCTCACGTTCCCGGAGAAGGACGGCTATGTGTTCAAGACAGACCTTTCGAAGACGCAGGGCGCCTCGTTCATCAAGCAGGCCGGCCGGCTCATGGCCGCCATGCGCGCGGCCTACAAGCGCTATGTGCCGCCGCAGAAGGAGCTGGGCGTCTCCACAGTGCGCGTCTTCTCCTCGCGCGAGAGCTACGACGAATACATGAAGGGCATCTCCGCCGGCGAGATGGGCGAGCGCTCGATCGGGCTCTGGAGCCCGTCCCACGAAGAGCTGATGATCCTCGACCAGAGCAACTCCGAGCGCGCCGAGACTCTCAAGATCATGCGCCACGAGGCATTCCACCAGTATCTCTTCTACGCCACCGGCAACGGCAACCACGCCACCTGGTTCAACGAGGGGCATGCCTGCTTCTTCGAGAACGTCGTGTATGACGCCAAGAAGAACTACGTGAAGATATGGGACGACCCCACCGACCGCCGCCCCAGGGACGTGGCGGAGGACCCCGAGAAGTTCGCGAATCTCGTGAAGAAGGTCATCGGCCTTAGCCACGAGCAGTTCTACAAGGGTTCGCTCTCTGCCGTCAACGACAACTACACGGCCTCCTGGGCGGCGATATACTTCCTGCAGAAGGGCGCGCACGCCTTCAAGGAGTTCGCGCCCTACAGGGAGGTGCTGCCCACGTACCTGAAGGCGACGGCCGCCGGCAAGAAATGGGACGAGGCCACGAAGGAGGCCTGGGAGCTTGTCGCCGACCGCGACTTCGCGGCCGACTTCCTCAAGTTCTGGGGGAAGCGCAAGGCCGCGCGCAACTACGAGCCCAAGGAGAAGTGAGAGACGGTCTCCAGCGCGTTCGCGATGGACTGGTCCATGTCGTAGTACTTGTATCCGCCAAGGCGCCCGCCCACGACGATGTGCGGCGTCTTTGCGGCCTCCGCCTGGTATAAGGCCAGCAGTTCCCGCGAGGCCGGGGTGTCCACGGGGTAGTACGGTTCGTCGCCGGGCGCCCATGTCTTCGGGTATTCGCGGCAGATCGTCGTGGCGGGGCGCGCCATGAGCGCGGCGTCCTCGGGGTGGTAGTGCTTGAACTCGTGTATGCGGGTGAAGGGGACGTCGGCGTCCGTGTAGTTCACAACCGACGTCCCCTGGAAGTCGGCCATTGGCAGACGCTCCAGCTCGAAGGAGAGCGAGCGCCATGGAAGGGGGCCGAACTTGTATGAGAAGAGTTCGTCGATGGGGCCGGAGTAGAACGTCGGGACGGCGTCGCGTTCGGCCTCGGGATGCGCCTTGCGCCACTCCAGCCAGTCGACGTTGCACTCGAGGGTTATGTTCGGGTGGTCGAGCATCCGCTCGAAGATCGAGTTGTAGCCGGCGAGCGGGATCCCCTGGCGGTAGTCGGGGTAGTAGTTCACGTCATAGGATGCACGCACGGGAAGGCGCTTGATGATCGAGGCGGGAAGATTGACGGGGTCTGTCCCCCACTGCTTCATGGTGTAGCCGCGTATGAACGCCTCGTAGAGGGGCCTCCCGATGAAGGCGATCGCCTGCTCCTCGAAGTTCCGGGGTTTCTGGCTTCTGGTTTCTGGTTTCTGGCTTGCGTCTGGGCGAAGGAGGGTTGCTTGCTGCGATTCGCGGGCGATGAAGGCGGGGAGTTCGGCGGGTTTGAGGTCGAGTCCGTAGAACTGGTTCACGAGCGTGAGGCCGAGCGGGAGGAAATACGTCTTGCCGGCGTGGTGGGCAAGGACCTTGTGCTGGTAGCCGTTGAACTCGGCGAAGCGGCGGATGAAGTCCCACGCGCCGTCGATGTGCGTGTGGAATATGTGCGAGCCGTAGACGTGCACCTCTATACCGGTCTCCGGGTCGGTCTCGCACCTGACGTTGCCGCCGGGCGCGGAGCGCCTTTCCAGGACGAGCACCTTGCGCCCGG
>CAMOHV010000150.1 GCA_946615275.1 uncultured Verrucomicrobiota bacterium
GGACCTCGGCATCTGCGAGTACGGCGGTTCGAAGGCGAACAACATCATCCTGAAGGACGATGGGAAGGAGGCCGCGCACAACTTCTCGCCGTTCTTCGACGCCAATCCAGCCTGCAAGCCCAACGCGCGCTACAAGGCAGTCGCCGGGCAGGGCGGCGGTCTCTTCGGTTTTGTATCGCCCGACGGCGTCCACTGGCGCAGGATCCGCGGCAGGCCAATCATCACTAAGGGCGCGTTCGACTCGCAGAACATCGCCTTCTGGGACAAGGTGCGCGGATCGTACTTGGCCTACTACCGCACTTTCTGGAAGGGCCCAGACGGCAGAATGCTGCGCGGCATACAGTGGGCGACGTCGAAGGACTTCCTCAAGTGGAGCGACCCGAAGTGGGTCGCGTACGACACGGACTCCCCGAACGATCAGCTCTACACCAACGCCATCCAGCCCTACGAGCGCGCGCGGGGAATGTACGTGGGCTTTCCGAAGCGCTTCACCGAGGGGCGCTCCTCCGTGTACGACAAGACGGGCGCGGGCGGCATACCGGGCGTCTCGGACGGCGTCTTCATGTCCAGCCGCGACGGCGCGCTCTTCAAGCGCTGGTCGGAGGCGTTCCTCAGGCCAGGGCTCCAGCACGAGCGCTGGGTGAACCGAAACAACATGACGGCGTGGGGCTGCGTGCAGACGAAGTCCTCCATGCCGGGCTGCCCAGACGAGCTGTCTCTCTACTCCACGGAGAACTACTATGCGCGCGCCGAGCCCACCAGGCTCCGCCGCATGACCATCCGCCTGGACGGGTTCGTCTCCGTGAACGCCCCCTGGCGCGGCGGTTCCGTCACGACGAAGCCGCTCGTATTTGCGGCGGCGCCGGACGGTAAGGCGACGCGCCTCCTCCTCAACGCATCCACCTCGGGGGCGGGGCACGTCAAATGCGAGGTGCGCGGCGAGGACGGACGCGCGATTCCGGGCTTCTCCCTCGCCGACGCCAAGGAGGTGTTCGGCGACGAGATCGAGCTCGCGATGGAGTGGAAGGGCGGATCCGACGTCTCGTCCCTGGCCGGCCGCCCCGTCTCCCTCCATTTCGAGATGAAGGACGCCGACATCTACTCCTATGTCTTCCGCTGACGCAACAGAACGACCATGCTACACGTAATCGCAACTCCAATAGGCAACCTCGGCGACCTCTCCCCGCGCGCCGTCGAGGCCTTTCGCGCCGCCTCGCTCATCGCGTGCGAGGACACTCGGCGCACCTGGCAGCTGCTGTCGCACTTCGGGATCCCGCGCCCCGAGATGATCAGCTACCGGCAGGGCAACGAGGAACGCGTGGCCGGGGCGGTCATCGCCGCCGTGGAATCCGGCCGCGAGGTGGCCCTCGCCTCAGACGGCGGCTACCCGGGCATCTCGGACCCAGGCTACCGCCTGATCCGCCGCTGCGCGCAGGAGGGCGTGCCTTACGACGTGATCCCGGGCGCGAGCGCCGTGAACGTGGCGCTTCTCATGAGCGGGCTCTCCACCAGCTCATTCACCTTCAAGGGATTCCCCCCTCGCGGGCCGGGTGCGTGCCGCAACTGGTTCGCCGCCGAGAGGGACCACGACCACACGCTCATCTGCTACGAGTCCCCGTTCCGCGTGGGCGCGACGCTCCAGGCGGCCTTCGACGCGCTAGGCGACCGCGAGGCGGCTGTCTGCATCGAGCTCACGAAGCTCCACGAGCGCGTGGCCCGCGGCTACCTCTCAGACCTCGCCGCGCAGTTCAGGGACGCCGCCGTCAAGGGCGAGGTGGCGATCGTCATCGCCGGCAACAATCCCAAGTTCGCGCGCCCCGCGCAATGAGGATAGGATGATAGCGCTGATCTGCATATTCTGCGTGATAACGATCGTCGTGATATTCGCGGCGATGCGCGAAGAGGTCGCCAAGGGGCCGCGCAGGACGGTGTCGCGGGGGGGGCAGTCGTATGTGGAAGACCTCGTGAGGCTGTCAGATTCATTTGCTTCCCTGCTTGCGCAGGTGGATGCGGATCCGCAGGCCAACTACATCTTGGACAACGTGGGGACGGACTTCTCCGAAAGCCAGAAGCACGACATGGCCGGCTTTAGCGCCTTCCGAAGATGGGAGATCATGTTCTTCGTGTTCATGGATCTTCTGAAATGCTTCAGGAAGATGGGGCATTCGCTCGTCCATGACGACACTCCCGAGATGCTGGCGCTGTCGATCATGGTGTCGCGGCTCTTCAAGTTCGAAGATATGGACGCCGCGAGGATTGACTCGGTCTGGAGAAGCCCGGCCATGAGAGGTAAGTTCAACGGCATCGTCGCGGGGATGGTGCGGAGCTTCGCGGACGCCGCGAAGATGGAGGGCCACGAGGATGAGTTGGTGTTCCTGGTGATATTCGACCGCGACGTGGCCAAGCCCGAGTTTGCGCGCCGATACGCGGTGCTGATCTACCGATGGGCGTCTGTCATGGCGAAGGCCGACGGCAGGGTGACGCAGCAGGAGCGCGAATGGCTCGCGAAGATCATGAAGCACACCGGCGTCAAAGAGGAGGTTCCGCGCTTCATGTCGCGCGGCGGCGCCGGGTTCCCTGGAATGCCCGGCGCGCATGGCGCCGCCGCCGGGAGTGCCCGGCGGATCGACCTCGACGCGGCGCAGGGCGCATCGCCGCTGGATGAGCTCGACCGTCTCACCGGCCTGGAGCCTGTGAAGGCGCAGATACGCTCGCTCGCGCAGCTGATAAGGATAAACGAGGAGCGGCGGCGGCGCGGCATGAAGGTGGCGCCGATATCGTGCCACTGCGTGTTCACGGGGAATCCGGGAACGGGCAAGACCACCGTGGCGCGCATCCTCGCGGGCATTTACAAGGATCTCGGGATACTCTCCAAGGGCCATCTCGTGGAGACGGACCGCTCCGGTCTTGTGGCGGAGTACGTGGGCCAGACGGCGGTGAAGACGAACAAGATCGTCGATTCCGCGCTGGACGGCGTCCTGTTCGTGGACGAGGCGTACACGCTCGTTTGCGGCGGCGGCAGCGACTACGGCCCGGAGGCGATAGCTACGCTTCTCAAGCGCATGGAGGACGACCGCGACAGGCTCGTGGTGGTGCTCGCGGGCTACACGCGCAACATGGAGGAGTTCATCGCCTCCAACCCAGGCCTCAAGTCGCGCTTCAGCCGGTTCGTGGAGTTCCCGGACTACACGGCGGAGGAGCTGATGTCGATATTCCTCTCGTTCGTGCGGCAGAACCAGTACAAGTGCACGCAGGGCGCGGCGGCGGCGCTTCGCCGCCGCATCGGTGAGGCCGTGGCGTCGCGCAACTCGGACTTCGGCAACGCGCGGTTCGTGCGCAACCTCTTCGAGAAGGTGATAGAGAGCCAGGCCGCGCGGCTTTCGGGCGTTGCCCCGCTCACGGCCGAGATGCTCGAGCAGATATCCACAGCCGACGTGGAGGCCACTAGTCTATAAGTTGAAAGGTTGAAAAGTTGAAAGGTTGAAAAGTTTCTCCACGAACCCGTTTACATTCCCGCGCGCAGTTTGGCGGCGGGCTTGACCCCTACCTTCTAACCAACAAAGGAGCACAAATGAAACCAACAAACATCCTCATCCCGCTCGCGCTCGCGTTCGCCGCGCAGGCCGGAGTGTACAACGTGAAGCTCGACGCGTCGGACGACCGCGTTGAGAGCCCCCTCGCCGTGAGCATGAAGCGCATCGGCACCATGCGCCCGAGGCCGGCAGCCGAGATCAAGGCGTCGAACTGGACGCTCGGCTGCGAGGTGCTGGACCGCGACTACGCGAACTTCGAGGAGTACAAGGAGCACGTCGCCCCGCTCGGCATCAAGACGATCCGCCTTCAGGGCGGATGGGCGAAGTGCGAGAAGGAGAAGGGGAAGTACGACTTCTCCTGGCTAGACAGGATCATCGACTACGCCCGCGCGCAGGGGCTGAACATCCTCCTCGAGACCGGCTACGGCAACACGATCTACGAGGGCGGCGGCGGATGGGACCTCGCAGGCGGATTCCCCACCTCCGAAGAGGCGCTCGCCGCGTGGGACGCCTGGGTCGACGCGCTCACGAAGCACTTCAAGGGCCGCGTGCGCGACTGGGCCATGTGGAACGAGCCGGACATCGGCAAGCCCGCCAAGACGCCCGAGGCGATCGCCGCCTTCAACGTGCGCACCGCGCGCATCGTGAGGCGCAACATCCCCGACGCGCGCATCGCCGGGCTCTCGCTCGCGCGCAACTCGCCGGAGTTCCTCGAGAGCTGCCTTGCCGCGATGGGCGAGGACGTGGCGCTTTTCCAGTGGGTCATCTACCACGGCTACTCCAACGCTCCGGAAAGCTCCTACGCCAACGTCGAGGCTCAGAAGGCGGTGCTCGCCAAGTACAATCCATCCGCGAAGATGCGCCAGGGCGAGAACGGCTGCCCCAGCGAGATGGCCACGCGCTTCGCTCTCAGCAACGTGCCGTGGAGCGAGTACTCGCAGGCGAAGTGGGACATGCGGCGGATGCTCGGCGACCTCGGGCACGACGTGGAGTCGAGCGTCTTCACCATCTGCGACTTCAACCACATCGGGCGCGAGATCAACCTGAAGGGCCTTCTGCGCGCGAACGAGAACAAGGAGGTGATCGCGGTGAAGCGCGCCTACTACGCCGTGCAGAACGTCGTGAGCCTCTTCGACGACACCCTTGCGCGCGTCAAGGACTCCACCTTCCGCACTAAGGATTCGACCATCTCCACGTACGAGTACCGCAAGGCGGACGGGCGGCCCGTCTTCGTGTTCTGGACGCATGCGGACGAGCTTGTGCTCGAGAAGAAGAAAAAGGGCGAGCCTGGTTCTTCGAAGCACCTCCCCAAGTTCACGCGCCCCGGCGACTCCTTCGCGACTCGCCCCGCGATGTTCAAGTTCGCCGGCCCCGCTCCGAAGGACCCCGTGTGGGTGGACCTCCTCACCGGCCGCATCTACGAGTTCCCGAAGAAG
>CAMOHV010000151.1 GCA_946615275.1 uncultured Verrucomicrobiota bacterium
CAGGGGAGAGGGTGTGGCTCTCCCTCTCCAACGAATCCACCTACGAATGCAAGTTATATGGCTATGTTTTGGTCTAGTTCTCCTGAATTTAATTTTTTTTTATTTTGGCATTGCACGACGGATTGGGAATTGCTATAATTCAATTTGGACACGGTGTATTGGATGTCTGGCATGAGGCTGTGGATGTCCGGTGGCGAGTCGTCCTAGACACGGAGAATGTAATTGAAGGGCTTTAAAATGCGTATAGAAATGAAAAGTTTCGCGTGCGTCGCGGCGGTCTGCTGCGCGTCTCTTTCGCTTTGCGCGGTCGATGCGCTGCCGGTGAGCGAGGACTTCGAGAGCGGAACGCTCGCTTCGGCATGGACAGGCGATGGTTCGATCTCGAACGTGGCGCACACGTACACCTCCAACTTCGGGTCTCCCATGCCCGGCTCCGCCAACGCCAAGGTGCTGTGGGTGGAGGGCTCCGCCAAGCGCACATACGACGATTCGAACTCCCAGAGACGCACGATGGACCTGCTCGTGCTGGCCGAGACGCTCCCAGATGACGACCTGCCCGCCGCCGAGGGCGATGAGCAGTTCCGTCTGGCCTTCGACTCCGACGGCTGCCTCAACCTCTTCCACGGCTACAACGACACCTCTCGCTGGACGAAACTCTCCGAGACCGCGTATCCCGGCGGGACGTGGGTGCGCGTCACGTTCAAGCTCGAATACCCCGAGAACGACGGACGGGCGATGTGCCAGGTGGTGGTGGACGGCTCCCCGTGCGTGACCGAGTACGGTTACCGCGACGCCTCCGCCGCGACGTCAGGCGGCTCCTGGTACAAGGCCGCGGCGAACGGCCGTAAGCTCTCGTCTGTGGACTTTCTCGGCGTGGGCGGCGTCGACGAGCTCGTCTTCGCCGATTCCACCGCGACGATCCAGGGCGGCGGCCAGGCGACGAACGGCGTGGACTACGCCTGGCTGATCGACAACGGCATCGCCGCGGCGGATGTTGACGCCAAGGCTTCGAACACAAGCGCCTACACCGCGAAGCAGTCCTTTGACGCCGGCGTCGATCCCTACTCCTCCACTCCTCTTTACGTCACGAACGCGACGTTCTCGGGCGAGAACCTAACGCTTACGTTCAACGGCTACAAGGACGACGCCCCCACGTCGTACGAGCTCAAGGCCTCCACCTCGCCGATCACCGCGTCCAATCCGGGAACGGCGCTTGGGAACGTTACGTTCGCCGGAGACAAGGCGGGCAACACCACCGCCGCCACGGTCGCGATCCCGTCCGAGAACAGCGTCACATACATCCAGGTTGTCGCCACCTCCGGCTCCGTGGCCGCCACAAACCAGTTCGGCCTTCTCAAGGTGACGAGCGCATCCACGAACACGATCATCGCGGCGCCGTGGGTGGCGCTTGGCGCGAACGTCGAGAATCCCGCCGCGATGAACGTCGCGAAGCTCGTGAAGACGACGAATCTCACGGCAGGCGACCAGCTGATACTCTTCGACGGCACGGACTATTCGTCATGGGTGCTCAACGCCGAGCGCACGGCGTGGGAGGCGCAGAACGTGATGGACACCAGCAAGCCGGACGTGGTGCGTTATCCTGCCGGAGCGGCGAACGCCACGCTAGCCCGCGGTCAGGGCATATGGCTCGTCCGCAAGAATCCGACGGACGGCGGCACACCCATTCCGTTCTACCTCTACGGCCAGTACACGTCCGCCCAGGCGTCCACGACCGTCGCCGCCGGCAAGACGATGCTCCTCGCGAATCCGAATCCCGGAGCATCCTTCAATCTGAACTCGATCACGCCGGCCGACTCCGACGACAAGGTAATCGTCACCGGCAGCGCGATGCCGAAGGTCTACACGTATTCCGATTCGGCGTGGGGCTACGACAAGACGACCGTGACGGAGAGTCACGGCGAAACCGTCCAGACGAAGACGCGCGTGACGAACGAGAACGACATCGGCGCCGGGAGCGGCTTCTGGTACAAGAAGTCCGGGACCTCTTCGAATGCGACGACCGTGAACTGGTGATCTAGAAAGGTTGGCTGTAAATGAACAAGATGGCAGGTATGTTGCTGGGCGCTGCGCTCTTCGCGGCGTTCTCAGCCAGTGCTGATCCGCTTCTCTACTGGATGGTCGATCAGAGCGGCAGCGATTCGCCCGTAGAGTTCCAGATCGCAAAGGTCGGATACAATACGGATGGATCAACCACTGCGACGGGATATCTCCCCCTTGTGGACGAAAGCGGCAACACCGCATCGTCCATTTCCGGAAGCGGCGGTTCCACTGCGGCGACGTGGGCCGACCTTGCCGGACTGAGCGGCGACCTCTCCGCATATTCCTTCTTCGTGGAGCTTAAATCCCTCAATGGGGACGACTGGGAAGTTGTGGGGCAGAGCGCAACGGTCAGCTACGGCGACCTCGTCTCCAACAAGTCCATCCTGCCCAGTGCGCTCGACATTGGCACTGCGGCCATGAACGTGTGGGTGGCGCCGTCCGTGGCGATCCCCGAGCCGTCCGGCGCGCTTCTCATGCTTGTGGGCGGGGCGCTTCTCGCGCTCCGCCGCCGGAGGAAGGCTGCGTGACGGACGCCCCGGCATGGGCTGAGACTGAATACGCCGAGGACGTCCAGAGCGACGGCCCCGGCGTTTTAGATTACTTCTGGGCCGTTCTGCTAGGTCTGGGCACGGTGGCGCTTCTGACCGTCTGGGCGTATCCGATGCTCCATCCGTCGGCCTGGGCGGACGTCGCCGCCGGGGCGGGCATCAGGCCGCCCCAGCACGTCTTCCCCGGAAACGCCCGCATCGCGGCGGCGCTCTCGTTCTTCTGCCTGAAGCCGTCGTTTGCGCTCATCGCCCTCACATTCCTTTCGCGCGCCATCGCGGGCGCCACGGTCTTATTCGCATATCTGCTCTTCTCGGACATCCTTCGTCTGCTTCTTCGCTCCTCGCGTCGCAACCGGATATGGGACAACCGCATACGGCGCATGATCCTGATCCTCGGCGCGGCGCTCTTCGCCTGCTCCGACGCGCTTTGGCACGCGGGTCAGGCCCTGACAGCCGACACCTTCCTCGTCTTCGGCACCGTATTTCTCCTGTGGCTCTTCTTCCGGTTCCTCTGCTCGGGGCGCCTCGCGGTGTTCTACTGGTGCGTGTTCATCGCGGGGATGATGTGCGCCGAGTCGCCGGCGGGGCTCGTGTGGGCTGTGTTTCTGGGGGTGGCGTCGCTCGTGGCCCTGCAGAAGCTGGGGGATTTGAACCTTCCGTTCTTCGACCCGTTCGCGATGCAGCTTTCCAAGTGGAGGATGACGTTCTTCCTGTTCCAGGGGTTCGCGCTTGGGATCACGCTGAACCTTGCGTCGTTCTTCCTGATGGACGGGTGGAAGGCGTCGGGATGGAACGTCGCGGACATGATGGTGAAGAGCGTAGTCCGATACGGGCAGGCCTTCGCTTCGGCGGCAAGCCCTGCGGGATGGATTCTTGCCGCAGTGTTCGCGCTGCTGCCGCTCGTCGGCGCGCTCGTCCTCTTCCGCGGCGCGACGGACGAGGACAACTTCCTGCCCTATCGTTCAGGCCTCGCCTTTCTTCTCATAGGGGTCGTGTCCTTTTCCCAGCTGTGCGCGCTGAAGCCGTTGTGGTTCTGGACGTGGACAGAGAGCGGGGAGCTTGTGGGTTCGCTCTATCTGCGCGGCGTCTGCGCCCTCGCATCGTCCCTTGCCCTGACGCTTTCGCTCACCGTCCTGGGCGTTGCGATATACGTCCGCAACAACCATCGCATAATGCGCCAGCGCTTCCCCGAGTATCTTGAGAGTCCGGCGGAGGTGGCGCGCGTGGCGGCGCAGAGGCGGGCGGTGCGCTTTGTGCGCAGGTTCGGAGCGCTTGCTATGCTGGCGCTTCTGCTTGTGGCGTCGCTCCCTGGGAGGCGCCAGGCGACGCTGAGAGGGTTGATGGAGGTGTTGAGGGACTTCGTCCGCGAGACCGTGGCGGAGGCTGGGGACGCAAAATGGCTTTTCACCGACGGCGCGTTCGACGCCGCAGTGGAGCTCCGCTCGTTCGTGGAGGGTGGCGAACTCAAGACGATCTCCATGCATTCAAGCCAGACCCCATACGACGAGTTCCTGCGTACGCGCGGCGTGCCTGCGGAGGACGAGGAGAACAGGCGCGTCCTGGAGAACGGCACGATGGACGCCGTGCGCACGTGGGTCTGCGACCGTCCTGAGGGCGCCGTGAAGTTCGCGGCGCAGATTGGGCTGGAGTTCTGGAAGCGCGCGAACAGGCCCATGCCGCCGCCGGCCGGCGTGCTGGTGCGGCCGGGCATGACGGAAGAGGAGGCGGCGGCCTTCTCCAAGACGACCGAGGGGATCGCGGATCGCCTTCTTGCCCTGAGGACGCCGGGATTCTCGCGCCGATTCGCCGATTTCAGGGTCGTGCAGCTCGTCGACTCGGCGCAATGGCGCATTTCGCGCATGCTGCGCCTAAAGGCGGCCTCCCTTGACAGGTCTGGAAGCCCGCAGCGCGCGAACGAGGAGATCAAGCGCGCCGATCGCCTCGACAAGTATAATACGTCGCTAGCCCGGCTCATCGACGCCATCAACCGCAAGTCGCGTGAATCCGGCCCCCAGCTGACCCCGCGCGAGGGGCTCAAGCTCGCGCTCAACCGCGCGGACTTCGCCCTCGCCGCCCGCTATGCGATCCCCATCCTGAACGGCGACCCCTCCGACGCCGAGGCCAACTTCGGCATGGGCATGAACTTCCTCCTGGAGAAGCAGTATTCACGCGCCGCCGAGCATCTGCGCCGCGTGGTGGCGGCGAAGCCCAGGGAGCCCGCCGCGCTCAACAACCTTGCAGTGTGCCTCATGCGCATCGGCGAATTGGACGCCGCCGAGACGAACGCCGCCATGGCGCTCAAGCTTATGCCCGCATCGGCGGAGATCAAGGAGACGCTGGAGCTCATATCTGCGGCC
>CAMOHV010000152.1 GCA_946615275.1 uncultured Verrucomicrobiota bacterium
CCACGGCCGGGGCCTCGGCGGCGGAGCTGATGGCGAGGGCCATACGCCAGGAGCGCATTCCGGACATCACGACGCGGCTCCCGCGCGTCCCGCGCCTCGTCGTGGAGCTGATCCGCCGTATGACCGAGCCTGCCCCTGAGAAGCGGCTTCAGGGTGCGGCGGCGGTGATGAAGTTCATCGACGAGTGGAGCGCGCACGAGAGGCGCAGATTCAGGATGTGGCTGGCGGTGGTCGTGGCGACGAGCGCGATCGTCGTGGGGACGGTTCTTGCGCTGGGGATATGGTATGTGAGGCGCGAGCTTGCGTCCGGCCGCGCGCCGTCTGCAGTGGAGACGCCGGGTCCGCCGCAGGATCGCGCAGGGGGGGACGCGGTCGACGCCGACACAGTCGGGGACGTCGTGGATACGATATTCTAGGCGCATTCCGCCGCTCCAATATGGTATAATATGCGCCATGGAGAACATCAGGACAAAACTCTATGGCTTGGCGGGGTGTGCCCGGATACATGAATCAAGCATTATTAGTATGCTGGGAAGGGCAAGAAATTGCATCCTTCTTCTGCTGCCATGCATCTCCCTTGCGCTTTCCGCCAGCGCCGGGATGAGCATCCCGCTGGGGAGCAAGGGAATTGAATTCCCGAGGAAGTCCAACTCGGACACAAGCGCGTGGACGCGCGTCTCGTGCGAGGTGCCGGCCGCGTGGAAGGGGCGTAGAGTGGTCTTCTCCGTTCCGTGGGGATTGAACAAATGCGACCTCGTTCTCAACGTGAACGGCGAACGCGCCGGCGACGTGCTGCGCCCGGCCGGTCGGCTGGACGTCACGGACAAGGTGCGCTTCGGCGCGGCGAACGAGTTCGCTTGGGTGCTCACCGAGAGCGGACGCCTCACCGCGCGCGGCGAGGCGAAGACCGTCGCGAAGCTCCACCATGCGCGCAAGGGGCTTTCGCGCGCGCCTGAGCTGTTGTCGGTCGCGCCCGTGGGCATATCGGACGTCTTCGCGAACACGAGCTGGCGCAGAAGGCGCTGCGACTTCGAGGTGGAGATCGAGGATTGCTCTTTCTCGACGCAGAGGCGCAGAGACGCGAAGATTTCCATCGAGGTCTCAGATTCCGCCTCCAATCTAGTGTGGCGCGGCGAGAAGTCTGTGGCGCTCATGAACGGCGTGAACAAGGCCACGGTTTCGATGCCGTGGGACGAGAAGATCGTCCCGTGGGAGCTAGGACGGCCGGCGTTGTATGGGTGTAGGGCGGAGTTGACAACGGACGGGGCCTCTGGCGGCCCCGAACCCTTGCCCAAGGATGGTTCCTCTGGCTCGGCCTCTGGCGGCCCCGAGCCCCCGTCCAAGGACGTGTTCTCGTTTTCCTTCGGCTTCCGCGAGGTGTGGCGCGAGGGCAAGGAGATCATGATGAACGGGCACAAGGTCCACCTGCGCCCCTGCTACTCCTACGGCGCGAAGCTGCCCGGCGCGAAGTACCTTGCCGACATCGGCTACAATCTGCTCGCCTACTGCCACACGACCGATGCGCTTCCGATCGGCGGGGACAAGCTCGAGACCCTCGACGCCTTCGACGCCTTCGGCATGGGCGTGTTCATCTCGTGCGGCGGCGGCGTGAACATCGTGAGGGACCGGCAGTTCAACGACCCCGAGACGGAGCCTCTCTACCGCGACTTCCAGCGGACGTTCCACCGCCTCACGCGCAACCATCCGTGCATCATCGCGGAGTACGTCACGCAGATGATCATCTGCGACATCGGCGCGCACGATCCGCTAAAGCTCGGCCAGACGGAGGCGGACGGCCCGCGCGACCGCCTCATCAATCTCTTCGCGAAGGTGAACCGCGAATACAACCCGAACGTGCTCTACTACTCACACGCCGACGGCAACAACGGCGACATCGCGAGCGGCAACCTCTACCTCAACTGGACGCCCCTTCAGGAGCGCGAGGAGTGGCTGTCGAAGTGGGCGACGAACGGCGTCCTGCCTTGGTGCTCCGTCGAGTTCGGCCAGCCCTACGACGGCTGCTGGTACTGGCAGCGGATATTCCTCGAGACGGAGCACCTTGCGCAGCACTTCGGCGACAGGGCCTACGCCGAGGAGCCGGCCGACGTCCTGCCGATGCTGCTCGCCGCTGGCGCCGGCAACAAGACCGGCCACGGCTCGAAGGTGGGCGGCGAGATCATACCCACGCGCTTCCCGCTCTTCTGGGAGCTGCGCCGGCTCTGGACGTGGCGCACGAACAGCCGCTGGCGCGCCTACGGCCACGGCGGCGGCAACATCTACTTCAACCTGCGCGAGGCGTACGGAACGCCGCCCGGCACGAAGGGCTACGGGCGCTACGGCGAGATGAAGGAGGAGGTGCCGCGCGGCGAGAAGCCGCCGTGGGCGAACGAGGCGTGGGACGTACACCAGCTCGGCAACAAGGACTTCTGCGCGTTCATAGGCGGCGCGCCGGACTTCGCAGACCGCACACACGCCTACTGGGCGGGCGAGAACGTAGAGAAGCAGCTCGTCCTCATCTGGGACGGCATTGGGCGCAGGGAGGCGTCGGTGAAGTGGCGCGTGGCGGCGGCCGACGGCTCTCAGACCGGCTTGGGCGGCGAAGTGCGCGCCGCGATCCCGCAGGGCGAGCGCGCTTTTCTGCCGATCAAGTTCCGCGCCCCGGACGTGAAGGCGAGCGCGGCGTTCGAGATCGTGGCCGACTTCGGCGGCGGGGCGGTGGACCGCTTCCCGTTCGAGGTCCATCCGCGCGAGGCCGCGCGGGAGTCGGGCGAGACGGTTGCCCTATTCGACCCTGAAGGCGCGAGCGAGCCCGTCCTGAAGGCTGCGGGTGTGAAGTACCGCAAGGTGCAGGATCCCGCGCGGCGCGGCGGCGCGCGAGCGCTCGTCGTAGGGCGCAACGCGCTCGCGAGGGCCACGCTCGGCGTCTCGCCGAAGGACGTCGAGGACGGCCTCAAGGTGATGGTGCTAGCGCAGAGGCCCGAGACATGGCAGGCGTTCGGCTTCAAGGTGCAGGACACGATGGAGCGCGAGGTGTTCCCGCGCGCGGCGGCGTTCAGGGCTCTGCCGGCGCACACGCTCGATCACTGGCGCGGCGCGCCCGACTACGGCGAGAGGCCGTATGGCCGCGTGATGGCCCATTCTTCGCAGCGCGGCCCGCGCTGGACTCGCAGGCACGTCGTGGCGGGGCTCGTCCTGGAAACGCCGCCGAGGATAGGCTTCGCGCCGCTCATGGAGGCCGGCTGCGACATGGCGTATTCGCCGCTTCTGAGATTCTCGGCGGGGAAGGGGAGTGTCACGTTCTGCACGCTGGACTTCGAGGGCCGCGCGGGCGCGTGCCCCGCCGCGACTGCGGCGGCCCGCGCGGTGTTCGCGGATTTCCTCTCGCCCCACCGGGCGGGCGACGCCAGGGCGGGCAGCCCTCCGCCCGCCGCCGCGAAGACGTGGACGCTCGCCGTCGATTTCTGCGCCTCGGGGCGTGTCTACCGCGCGAAGGCGCCTGCGATCGCGGATGCGGCGTGCGCGGGGCCGGCGCTCTTCCGCTGGTCGGCCGCGCCGCCTGCCCGCGTCGCCGCCAGCGGCACGTTCACGCTCGACCCCGCGGCCCTCCGCGCCGCCGCCGAGGCCGCCGCGCCGGACGAGAAGCCTATGTACCTCCTCAACGCGAAGCGCGCCGGCATGCTCCTCGCGCGGCTCAACACCGCAGCAGGAGCGAACCCCGATCCGCAGACGCTCCGCCGCATCCTCCACCTCTCCGGCTCCGCCGCATACGCCCCGCTCCCCGCTCTCCACGTGCTTGGCCCGTTCGCCGCCAAGGACGACTCCAAGGTTATGCTGGACACCGTCTGGGCCAAGGAGGGCGAGCGCATGGCCATCGCCGGGGACTTCAACCCCAACATCTCCTTCGATCTCCCGCAGGGGGGCAAGGCGGACTGGCGTCCGTTCCTCTCCCCAGACGCCAATGGAATGTTCGACTTCGCGTCGCTGCATCCAGACGTGGCGAACCCGGTGGAATACGCCATAGCGGTTGTGCCGCGCCGCCGCGCCGGGCGCGCCCGCATGAAGCTGGGCGTAGATTGGCGCGCGCGCGTGTGGGTGAACGGCGAGGAGGTGTTTCGCGCGGACGCCGGCGCGCATTACCCCAAGTTCGAGCTTGCAGTAGACCTCAATGCCGGCGACAACGTGATCGCCTTCAAGGTCGGCGGCGGACGCGCCGGGTGCAAGCTCTGGGCGCTTCTCGAGAACGAGCGCGACGAGTCCGCCGCCGCCCGCGATGATCCAGAGCTCGACGCGGTTTCGCTGTATGATGAACTTGTTCCAGGATACGATCCCTATGCATTCCATTATTGGTAAGATGTTCTGCGTCCTGTTCGCCGCCGCTCAAACGGCGGCCGCGGGGCGACCGACCCACCAGAGTGACGGTGGCAGGGCGGGCAGCCCCCCGCCCGCCGCACGCGAGGTGCGGATGGATGGTCTGCCGCGGCCGGTGAAGGTCCTCTCGGTCGATTCGTTCGAGAAGACGCTTCCCGGGCAGCTCCCGAAGGGTTGGAGCGTCTCGGGAGTGCGTCCCGATGCGATGCAGCCGCTCTCGCGGTACGTGACGAACGCGCGCGCATGCTCCGGGCGCAAGTCGCTCGCGTACGACTTCTCCGAGCTGCCGCCCGGGGTGCGCGCGGGCACCGCGTCGCATGGATACACGAACCGCAGGCTGGAGAAGGTCGCGGAAGGATGGTGCGTCCTCTCCTTCGCTTTCAGGCACGAGACCGGGACGCTCGCGATGGAGCTGCGCGGCCCGCACAAGGGCGGATCGCCGTACCAGACGTTCGGCGTGTCGTTCGGCGACCGCTTCAAGGGCGGCGAGGTGATCTGGACGAGCGCGACGGGACCGCGCGCCTCGGCCGGCCCCATCCGCTCCGGCGCATGGCAGCGCCTCACGCTCTGCTTCCCGTCGCCCAGCGCGCAGAAGGCG
>CAMOHV010000153.1 GCA_946615275.1 uncultured Verrucomicrobiota bacterium
TGTTCTCGCCGGAGAGGACGAGCGTCCCGGCGCCGCGCTTCACGAGGCCGCCGTCCGCGCCCGCGAGCGCAGGGTCGTGCTTGAGCGACATCGAAAGCGTGCAGACGCCGCCGGGCGTCTCCTCCGTGGAAATCGCCGCGCCGTCCTCGCACACTACCGCATTGATCGCGTCGTCTATCGCGGGATCGGCCGAAAGCGGACGGAACTCGCCGCCGTTGAACTTCAGATCGGCGGTGATCCCCGTCACGACGCTGTTCGTCGCCTTCATGTAGCCGCCCAGGCGGAACACGCCGCCGTTCAGCTCGAGCGTGTGCCATTCGTCCTTCCTGGACACGAAGCAGTAGTTGCCGCTGACGTTGAATTCGCCGCCGTTCACGGAGACCGTGGAAGGCGCGGCGTAGCCGGCGGCGCTCGCGTAGCTCACGCCCACGAAGTCCTTCGCCGCCAACACGCCGCCGTTGATCGTCACGGTGTTCGTCTGCGCATCGAACTTGCGCCGTCCGTGGCTCGCGTTGAACCCTCCGGCAACGGTGAAGCGGCCTCCGTTCAGAGTGAACTCGCCGTTGACCGCCTGGTCCGTTGCGCCGGACCCGGCATACCCGATGAAGACATTGGACAGCACGTCCACATCGCCGCCGTTCTGGACGTATTTCGCGTTCAGGACGCCTGTCTGGTGGTTGCAGAAGTTTCCAAGCAGAAGGTGCGCGGTGACCGTCAGCGTCCCGTTGTTCACCGTGAGATTCGCCGCAGTGTCGGGGGCAGTCGGAGAACAGCACAGGCCGATGGCCACGCTGTCCGCAGTCACGGACGGCGCATTTGCGGCGTCGCCGACGGCGCCCATCGCAATCGTGCCCTCCGCCACGTTTAACCCGCGGATGCAGGCGGTGGGGGCGTTGCCGGATTCGGAGATCAGGTCCCTGGAATCCCCCGCGCGCGAGACAGTGCCCTTCAACGTCGCGGCGAACGTTCCGCCGAGCGCAAGAGTGCCGGCGCCCGTCTTGATGAGACCGCAGTCGGCGGATTTCGCGATCCCGGTGACGCGCACGTCGGCGGAATGCTCGAACACCGCGGCGACGTCCCCGCTTCTGTTCGGGGCGAGGACGAGATGCACGTCGTCCGCAGGCGAGGCGCCGGTGTATGCGAGGGTGCCGCTGCCGAGCATGAGCCTGCCGCCCTCACGGGCGAAGGCGAGGTCGTCCACCTCGGTGCGGCCGAAACCGCCGGCCAGGGCGCCGCCGACTCCGCCGACGACGACCTTGCCAGTCTTCGTGTCACCCGACGCGTTCAGCTTGAGCGTTCCGCCGCCCGTCGTGGCGGCGATCTCGACGGTCGAGCCGGCGGCGGCGTTCAGTGCAAGCTGGCGGTCTATCTTGAGAGGCGCCGTGAAGGAATGGCTGCCGCCTGCGATCTCGAGCAGGGCGGAACCGAATGCGCCGCCGTCGAAGCCTAACGGCCGCGAGCCGCCGAACGCATAGCCCTTGCCAGCGTCCGAGCCCTCGATGTACAGCTTCTCAAGCAACGGCTCCATGTCGAGATTGACGGCGACGCCCGCCGCGCCGGGGGCGCCGAACACGGCGAGATGGGAGGCGTCCGGCAGAACGCCGTTCTCCCAGTTGCCCGGGGAGGACCATCCGCCGCCCGCCGCGGTGGCGGTCCAGCGTGCATAGCCGGATGTATCAACAGGCGCCGCCGCGCCCGATCCCTCCGCCACGTTCACGACTATCGCCTTCCAGCCGGCGTACGCGCCGCCTGAGATGTCGGCCTTGGAGAATGTCGCCGTGCGGTTGGACAGCTCTGGATCGAGGTAGAACTTCGCCAGATCGACGTTCGCGTCGCTTTCGGCGCGGTAGACGAGCGCCGTATATGTGCCGGTCGTGAACGACGGAACGAGGTCGCCGTATGTTGACCTTCCGGAGAAGCATACGGGCGAAAGCGTCGCGAATTCATTCGACACGACAATGGAGTAGATACTGCGGGCGTCGGAGAGTCCGCGGATCTCCAGCCTCACGTGCCCGGGGCTCCCCGCCTCGCCCAGGGCAAGGTCCTTGAACATGGAGATGTAGCTGGAGCTGTTCTGATAGCTGCGGATGCCGCATCCGGGCTTGACGCTCACGCTCATTCCGCTCGCGGCGGACCTGATGGACATGAGCTGCGCCTGGTCCTGCACAACGACAGGCCCCTCTATGGACGAGGTGAACGCGCCGCCGAAATAGAAGAACGCGCGGCCGCGGAACGTAATGCCGCCGTCGGGCTCGCCGCCCAGGGATGGATCCTTCGCCCAGGTGCCGGCGATGTGCAGATAGTTGGCGGTGGGGATGCCGCCGTTGGCGAAACGCTCCTCGCCGTCGAACACCGCGCCCTTCGCCCCCACGAAGACGTTTACGAAACGAAGGTACGGCGACATGTCAGGCACGGCGTAGCTGTACACGCCGCCGTTGAAGCGCAGCGTGCCGCGATAGGGAACGCTTTCCTTTGCGCCCTGGAAGTTGGAATAGGCCGAGACTACGCCGCCCTCGTTGAGAATGAGCTCCATCTCGCCCATGTCGCCGTTGTATAGGCCGCCTGACGCGTTGAGGACCAGATGCCCGCCGTCGTTCACCACGACAAGGCCCGGCGTGACTCCTGAGACGTCCATCCCCGACATGTTGCCAGGCCTGAACGTGGAATTGACGGAAAGCGTGCCGCCTGAAAGCTCTATGCGGTTCTGCTTCCCCAGCGCAGGGCTGAGGCGCGCCTCGCCGAGGACGTTCACCGTTCCGTTGCTTACGATGAGCTCCGCCGGCACGTCGGTCTCCGCCGGATTGGAGCCGACGGAAAGCGAGCTGATGGTCACGGTTGGGGCGTCATCCGGCTGGGCGCCCACTATCACCTTGCCCTCGCGCACGCTCAGGCCCTTGTAGCCGGCCACAGGGGATTCGCCGTTCGCGCCGATCTCGTTGTCCGCCGCCGTGGTGGACCAATCGACGGAGGCGCCTGCAAAGGAGTATGACCCCGAGCCTTCGAGCCTGAGATCCGCGGCACCGGTCTTGATCAGCGCGCCGACCGCGGTGTCCACGCCCTCGGTGACGGTGAGCGGCGCCGACGTCTTCAGTACTGCGGCTCCCATGGCGTTGAGCGTGAAGCCGGTCGTCTCCTCGCCGGGGCCGACGTATTCGAGCGTGCCAAGGCCGAGTTCCGCGCCGTCCGCGAAATCAGTCACGGTGGCGGTGGCGCCAGACGCAGATGAGAGTATGCACAATTTAAGCGCCAACGTCCCATCGCCATTGTCGACGACGTGGAAGCCGCTGCGGCACTTGCTCGCATACGCATACGTGGCCGTGGATGCCAGCCGCTCCAGATCGGCTCTCGACGACTCGGGCACGACAAGCACCGTGTAGTCGCCCGGCGTGGTGAACTCGCTGCCGCCGCTGGTCCAGCCTGTGCCCGCCTTGGCCATGTAGAGGTGGAGGCGGGTCTCCGAGGCCATGCGGAAACTGTTCGTCGCGGAAATGTGGGTGGAGGCAGAAAGGAAGGCGGTCGCCGCGCCGCCGTCAGCATCCCCTTCCTCGCCGATCTGGTAGTCCTTGAACGTGAGGACGTCGACGTTTGAGATAAGCCGGGCGTCGCGGCAGTGGACGAACTTTCCGTCCGTCGCGAACTTGGCGCCGCTCTGGACGTAGATGTACGCGAACGGGCCAAGGCGCATCGAATAGGGCCAGTTGAACGCGGAATAGAAACGGTATGTCGTCTTCTTCTGGCCCGCCTCGTTGGCGGCGAGAAGGTTGACGGGCTGCCGTTCCATGCCCTCCACCGTGTTGGTGGCCACGAAAGGCACGCGCAGCCCGAAGATGTACTGCGCCGTGCTGTCCGCGCCGTTCACGAAGGTCGCGCCGCGCGTCCCGATCGCCACGCGGTCCGTATTTGCGTGGAATATCGCGACTTCATGTGCCTTGGTGACCTTGAACGAATTGCTCACGGTGCCGCCGTCGATCAGGACGTTCATCACGCCCTTGGTGCTGTCGCTCTCCTTGGAGAACGCGGGCGAATTCGTCACGGTCCACACGTATAGCGCGTTGTCGAGAAGGCTGACGTCGCACTGCGATTCGCTCGCCCTGTTGAACATGCGGATGTACTGCGTCTCCAGATAGCCGTTTCCGGAAACGGTCACGGAGTTTGTCGAAGGCCCGGTCGCCTTCTTGCCGTCCGTATAGCCATTGCCGATGTACTGCCCGGTGATCAACCTTCCGTTTCCCGAGACGGAGACGCGCGTATTGACACCCCCCTGGTTGCCGATCTGGAAGTTCTTGCCGATGTGGAGCGTGCCGCCCGTCACCTCGACGAACGGATGGCTGAGCTGCACGCCGTTTGGGGAGGTCTGGCTGCCGACGAAGATGGTCTCGCTGCTGCTCGCCTCCTCCCCCGGCATGCCGACCCTGAGGCATCCGCCCGTCACGCGGATGCCGGAGGAGACGTTCTCGCCGCCCGTCGCGGCCGTGCCGTTGTGGTACGCGAGCCAGCACGAACGGGGCATGATGTTGTAGCCGCCGCGGATCTCTAGCACGGCCGACTTCTCCTGCTCGCCGTCCGCCGCCGTCCAGGTGCCGATCGCGCCATACGAAGTGGAGGAGTTGAAGTAGTTCGTCGTGGAGTCGTCTCCCTCGATCACCATCTTGCCCTCGGCGAGGACGAATCCGCCGCGCACGCCCGTCGTGGGAGCGTCGCCGTTGGCGTTGAAGGCGAGCCTGTGCGTTCTGTCGTCGCTGGTGGCCACCTGCATGCCGGAAGCCGCGCCGAAGAAGTTGTTCTTGCCGCGGAACGTGACGGTCCCAGGGCCCGTCTTTATGAACGTGCCGTACTTCTGCGTCCAGTTCGTCGTCACGACGAGGTCGTTCCGCGCGTCGAGCACGCTCGCCTTGGTCGACGCCGAGGTGAAGGCGCTCGTGACCGGAACGGGG
>CAMOHV010000154.1 GCA_946615275.1 uncultured Verrucomicrobiota bacterium
GTGGAGAAGTTCTCGATCGGCTTCGGGCCGGCGCTCTGGAAGAGGATGATATGGGGTGTTGAGTTCAGGATATCAGCCATACCATTCGGCGGATACGTGTCCTTGCCGCAGCTTGATCCTGAGGGGACGAAGGGCATACAGGGCACGTCGGAAGACGTTCCTGCGGATGCGGCGATGGATGACATGCCGGCATGGAAGAAGATAATCGTGGCGTTCGCGGGGCCGTTCGGGAACATCGTCCTCGCGGTGGTGCTGGCGTTTGCGCTTGCTGCAGTTCCGGGCGCCCGTTTCGGGACGCTTGCGTCGAAGATTGGCGAGGTGGTTCCGGATGGGCCGGCCGAGAGGGGGGGGATGGCCGCGGGTGACGAGGTTGTGTCGATAAACGGGCACAAGGTTGCCACCTGGGTAGACATGCAGACCGAGCTGCAGCTCTCCGGCGGCAAGGCGTGTGAATTCAACGTCCTGCGCGGCGGCACGAACGTTGTTCTCAACATCACGCCCGAGCGGGATTCTGCATCGGGGATGTGCTACATTCTGGCGCTTTCCACCACAAACAACGTCAGGGCGGCGGCATGGATGCCCGACCGCAACCCGATCCGACAGCTTGCCTGGGACGCCGGGCAGATTGTGCGCATAATCAAGGCTCTCACGACGCCGCGCGAGGCCGGGGCGGCGGCCAAGGCCGTCGGCGGGCCCGTGATGATAGCGGAGGGGCTCTACCACCAGGTGCGCCGCAACGGCTGGGACGCTCTGGGGTTCCTGCGATTCCTGAACGTGAACCTCGCGATCCTCAACCTGATGCCGATACCGGTCCTGGACGGAGGCCTGATACTCTTCGCGCTCTTCGAGCTGCTGTTCAGGCGCAGGCTGAACAAGAAGTTCACCGACGCGCTCACGACGGGTTTCATGTGGCTGTTCTTGGCGCTTATGCTCACGCTTGTATGGCGCGACATCGCCCGCTCCGTGAGGGTGCGCCGGGCGGCGGCGCGCGCAGAGGCGGCCATGGCGGCGGAGACCAACGCGCCGCCGGCCGAGGCCTCCGCGAAGGACGCGAAGTGAGGTGGGCCATGCGCCGCGAAACGCGCGCCCTCGACGTGGGCGGGGTACAGATAGGCGGCGGCGCGCCGGTGTCGGTCCAGACGATGGCCAACGCCGATCCGCATGACGCCGAGGCGCTCTCCGCGCAGATCGCGCGCTGCGCCGAGGCCGGCGCCGAGATCGTGCGTTTGACTGTGCCGGACGTGGCGGCGGCGGAGACTTTCGCGGAAGTGCGCCGTTCTTCGCCGGTGCCGCTCGTGGCTGACGTTCATTTCGACCACCGCCTCGCCCTCGCCGCGATCTCGGCGGGATGCGATGCGCTGCGCCTGAATCCAGGCAACATCGGGGGGCGGGCGAACGTGGCGGAGGTGGCGAGAGCGGCGCGCGGGAGGCGTGTCCCGATCCGCGTGGGCGTCAACTCAGGGTCGCTCGAGAAGGACATTTTGGCGAAGCATGGCGCGGCTACGGCCGAGGCGCTTGTTGAGTCGGCGCTGAGGCATGTGAAGATATTGGAGAACGAGGGGTTCCGCGACGTGGCGGTGTCGGTGAAGGCGAGCGATGTGCCGCGCACGGTCGCGGCGTATCGTCTTATCGCCGAGCGCACGGACTGCCCGCTACATCTTGGCGTGACGGAGGCGGGGACGCTTCTGCCGGGGACGGTGCGGTCCTCGGTGGCGCTGGGTATGCTTCTCTCGGAGGGGATCGGGGACACGATCCGCGTGTCGCTTGCGGCCGCGCCTGAGCTGGAGGTGAAGGTGGGGCTGGATGTCTTGCGTTCGCTGGGGCTTAGGCCGCCCGGGCCGTCGGTGACGTGCTGCCCCACGTGCGGGCGCACAAAGGTCGACGTCCCGCGCGTCGCGGCGGAGGTGGAGGCTGCCTTGGAGACGCTGGCCCGCAAGTCGCCAGGCCCGCTTCCGCGTGTGGCGGTTATGGGATGCGTCGTGAACGGCCCTGGTGAGGCGCGCGGCGCGGACGTGGCGCTCTGCGGCGGCGACGGTTTTTTCGTCCTCTTCGAGAAGGGGCGGGCGGTGCGCAGAGTGTCCGAGCAGGACGCAGTGGGAGCCGTGCTCGGGAGCGTGGAGCTTGCGCAGTCCGGCGCAATCGTGCAGGATGCGGACAGACTGCGGTGAATTATGGTATAATATTCGCCGATGACACAGACGCCTGAATGTGGCGCGCACCTGCTCTTCTGGCAGGGGGACGCGCTTGAAGTTTCCCTCGCCCTCGGCGCGAAGCGCGCCGGGACGGCTTTCTTCCGCACCGACATCGGCAACGCCGCAGTCCGCCGCCGCGAGATAATCGAGGCAAACGACCTCGGCCTCACGCCGCTTGAGAAGGCGTGGCACGACGTGCCGATGGAAGAGACCGCGCGAGGCGTCTGGACTTGCCGCGTGCCGCTCCGCGAGGTGGGCGTGTTTTCGGGGAAGTGCTGCTTCTTCCCGGACGGCGGCGGCGCCCCGGAATGGCCGGAGGGCGGCAATGTGCACATCAAGGTGGAGCCGGCCGAAGCGCGCGCGGGCAACTCCATCTACACCGTCTTCACGCGTCAGTTCGGATCGTTCCGCGAGGTGGCCCGCCGGCTTGACTTCATCATGGACGAGATGGGCTTCGACATAATCCAGACTCTGCCAGTGTTCCCCGTTCCCACCGCATACGCCGTGATGGGCGAGTACGGATGCCCGTTCGCCGCGCTCGACTTCTTCTCCGTGGATCCGGCGATGGCGGAGTTCGACACGTCCGCCACGCCGCTCGACCAGTTCCGCGAGCTGATAGGGGCCGTGCACGCGAAGGGCGGGCGACTCTTCGTGGACCTCCCCGCGAACCACACAGGCTGGGCGTCGGCGCTTCAGACGCACCATCCCGACTGGTTCCGCCGCCGCGAGGACGGCGAGTTCGTCTCGCCGGGAGCGTGGGGAGTGACGTGGGCCGATCTCGTTGAGCTCGACTACTCGCATCCCGAGCTTCGCTCGTACATGGCGGAGGTGTTCCTCTTCTGGGTGCGCAACGGCGTGGACGGCTTCCGCTGCGACGCGGGGTACATGATTCCAGAGGGCACATGGGAGTACATCGTCTCGCGCGTCCGAGAGGAGTATCCCGACACGGTGTTCATGCTGGAGGGCCTCGGCGGAAAGATCGAGGTGACGGATTCGCTCCTCTCCGGCGCAGGACTCGACTGGGCGTATTCAGAGATATTCCAGACGTACGACCGCGGCGCGTTCGAGTGGTACCTGCCTGGCGCCGTGGACCGCGCGCGCCGATTGGGGACGCTCGTCCATTTCGCCGAGACGCACGACAACGACCGCCTCGCCAAAGGCGGCAAGGCCTGGGCGCGGCTCCGCGTGGCCATCGCCGCGCTCCTCTCCCACCAGGGGGCGTGGGGGATCGCGAACGGCGTTGAGTGGTACGCAACGGAGAAGATAGACGTCCATGGGAAGAACGACCTCAACTGGGGCGCCGCGGACAACATGGTGCCGCTCATCGCGAGGCTCAACAAGATACTGCGCACGCATCCCGATTTCGCGGGGAACGGCCCCATAGAGCTCATAGAGCGCGGCGAGGGCAACTTCCTCGCCGTGAAGCGCGGCGAGACGCTCATCCTCGCGAACCTCGACTGCGGCAAGGGCGTGGAGGCGCACTGGGACATGGCGAAGTTCCATGCCGGCGAATGCCATGACCTCATCGAGGACCGCCCCACGACGATCATGGACGGCGCATGGCTTGAGCCGGGGGAGTTCAGGTGCGTGACGAGGGGCAGATCGAAGGGCGATGCGAGGGGCGGATCGAGGGGCGATGTTGAGATGCCGGTGGTTGAATGGCGTTATCCCGAGGATCTGGCGAGGATTGTGTGCGTGCCGGCGGGAAGGGCGCTCAGGGTGGTGTGCGGGCATCCGTTCCGGGCGCGGCTCAACGAGGGGGAGCGCACGCTCGCGGTGGCGCGCGGCGCGGAGAGAGGCGGGGTGTTCGCGGCTACGCTCGTCCCGCCGCCGTATGCGGGGGACGGGACGCATGGCGATGTCCACGAGCTTGTCGTCTCCGTCTATGCGCCTGACGGCGTGGAGCGTCGGCGCGCAAAGGTGCTTTTCGCGCCGCCGGCCGAGGCGGCGCGCGTGAAGCTCGAGTGGTCCGGCGCGGAGGTGCGCGCCGACCCGTCGCTTGAGACGATACTTTCGAACGGCGCGGGCGCGGCGGCGCGCGTGAAGCTCGCATGGGGCGAGATCGCGTCGCAGTACGACGCCCTCTTCGCCGCCAACACGAACCCGAATGTCCCGGCGGACCGTCTCGTGCTATGGACGCGCTGCCGCGCCTGGCTGCAGTACGAGGGCTACAGCCGCGAGTTCAACAAGGACTGCATCGAGTCGTTCCGCGCGGATCCGGCGGGGCGCGAGGCGCGCTGGCGCTTCCGCGTGCCTTGCGGCATGGGACGCACCGCCGAGTTCGAGTTCTGCCTCTCACTCGCCCAGGACGGCGCGAACGCCGCCAGGCTGGCGGTGCGGCGCACGGGCGGCGACGCGCCTGGCGCGATGCGGATTGTGTTCCGGCCAGATCTCGAATGGCGCAGCTTCCATTCCACCACCAAGGCGCAGGGCGCCGTGGAGCGTGCGTTTGCAGATGCTGCAAAGGCCGTTGGCGGAAATGGTTTCCGCTTCAGTCCGTACGGTACGGGCGAGGAGTTCGACTTCGCGGTGTCGGAGGGCGCCTGCCATCTCGAGCCGCAGTGGACGTATTCGGTGCCGCATTCAGAGGAGGCCGAGCGCGGCCAGGAACCATGCGGAGACCTGTATTCCCCCGCGTGGTTCGCGTGTGATTTCGCGAAAGTGGGCGATGCCGTCTCGCTCGCGGGCGCGTATGTCAGGGCGGGTGCCCCCTCTGAAATTCCCAATTCCCAATTCTCAAT
>CAMOHV010000155.1 GCA_946615275.1 uncultured Verrucomicrobiota bacterium
TTGCGGCGGCGGATTGCGCGACTGAGGCTTTTGCGCTTTGGGCGGAATCTGCGCGGTGTAGATTTGCGCCAAGCGCATTGGCGGTTCGGCGAGGCGCGGGGGGATGGGGCTTTTTCGGGGGCATGGGGACATGATACCAAAGAGACGGATGAGACGCAAGGGGAAAATGAGATTTTAATGCGGACGAAATCGTATGCTGGGCGCGTTGATATGGGGTGGATTTATTTTATGGGTGAAACGTTTTTTCCGTTTGTGTTCGGCGTAGTTATGGTATAATAATTCACATCGATTGATCACCCAGAGAAATGTCGAAGGTAATTGCTAGAGAAATGTCGAAGGTAATTGCCAGAGAAATGTCGAAGGTAATTGCCTGAGAAATGTTGAGAGCCAACAAAGCCAACAAGGAGAAAAAATGATCTTGAAGAAAGTTCTGAAGATTTCCGCCGCGGTGGCGGTGATGTGCACTGCGGCCGACGCCGATGTGTTCGACTGGATCAACTCCACCGAGTCCACGGCCAAATGGGACGTGTCCGCCAACTGGCAGGACGGAAATCTGCCGGTGATTCACAGTTCGGCGACGACGCCTTGCTGGGAGATGACGAACTCGGTGATCTATCTCACGAACGAAGTGCCGTTCGTCCAGCAGATCAACATCGAAGGTGCCGTCCACTACTGGAACGGATACATGTACGGCGAATTGTTCTCCGACCGCTACCACAGGATCATGGGGACCTACGCGCCTGTCCGCCGCCACACGATAAACGACGCGCGCGGGTTCAAGGGCTTCATAACATCGCGCAACAGCACGAGCACATCTTCCACTGCCGATGATGGCCCCATGTTGATTGTGCACGACGACTTCACGAACGCTCTTCCGCAGTTCTATGTGCAGAACTACCAGAGGGTCTCCGCGTATGGGAACACATTCGGGAGGGAAATGGCCGTACGCCTGGACCAGTCGTTCGGGGCGGGACTGTTCCGCGTCGGCGACGACTACGGCAACGCCAACGACGGCGGCTACTTCAAGAGCGCGAACGTGACGTTCGACTTCGGCGAGCTCCAGACGGGCCGGGAAGGGCACATGGTCCTCAAAGCGTACGCGAACGTGTCCCTGCACGGCCGCACGAACGATGCGCCGGCGATCGCCGCAGGGGCGGCGCTCCACCTTGACGCCTCGAATGGCGGGACGCTCGACATCGTGGACGGCAAGGTGACGGCGTGGCGCGACGTGGACGGCGGCGCCGTATCGGCCTCGGCCATAGGGTCGCCCGTCCTCGGCACTTCCACGAACGGCCTCGCCGTTGTGAAATGCCCGTCCGGCAGCGCTTTCCGCCTTCCCTCCGCGATAGACGCGCGCGAGATATTCCTCGTGTTCCGCCAGCTCAACGCCAGAAACGCGAAGCCGCCGGCCTTCGTCGGCAACTCATCGGGGAACAAGGAGTTCCTCCGCCATGCCAGCACCGGATCCGCCTGGGGCTACCTCTATCAGGGCCTTTTCGCCGGCGGCGACGATGCCAAGCATCTTGAGGCCGGCGAGGTGTGGTACGACGGCACGCGCACTCTGCCCGCAGGCCTCTACGACGATTTCACGCGGGCCCTCCACGTCGTCTCGGGATCGCTGTACGATTCGACCGCGCCCGTGGAGTTCATCGGCGCCGAGACTGATTCGACGAATGTGGGCGGCATCGAGCTCGCCGAGGTGCTGATATACTCGAAGGAGCTGACCTCAGCCGAACGGCGCGACGTGAACTCGTACCTGCGCGCGAAGTGGCAGTCTGCGGATGTCGCGGCCGACTGGGACCTCGGCTCGCTGTCTGTGCCGAATCCAAAGACCAATCACGGGAAATTCTCCGTAGAGGACGGGCGTTTCGCAGTCCGCGAGGTTTCCTTGAAATCGTCACAGACTACATTCGCGAAGGAAGGCGCCGGCACGCTCGAGGTCGGGCGGCTCTCCCCGGAGGGAATGTCAATAGAGGTGAACGGCGGCGCGCTCGCCTTCCGCAACCCGGACGGCGAAGTGAAGAAGGAGATGGCGGCCGATCCAAGCGTCTGGCTCGACGCCTCGCAGCCGTCCACCTTCGTGCCCGATCCGACGGACCCCGAGCTTGTGTGCAAGTGGAACGACCCGCGCGGGACGAACCACCGCGGGCAGACGATCTACGCCACAAACACCACTCACATGGGCGTGTACGGCCGCTCGCCCGCGATAGTGCACGACACGCCCACAGGCAAGGCTGCGCTTGACTTCGGCGAAGGCGTCAGCGGCGTAGTCGTCACGAACGTCGGCATCGGAACGGCGGGCGCCATGAAGATCAGCTCTGCGAATTTCCGCGAGGGATTCATGGTCGTCAAGGCGACGGGGCCGGACTTCATTACATTTTCGACCGGAAGCTGGGATCTCTTCAACGGGAACGCCAGCTCGTTTCTTGCGCTGAGCCACTGCGCGTCGGCGATAGTAGGCGGCTACTGGACCGTGAACGGCAAGGTGTACGATACTGTAGACCGTTCGTACGCGATGCTTTCCACCGGGACGTACTACGTGATAGGCATGCGTCCCGCTGGGGCATGGTACACCAATATGGACAAGCTGGGTGTTGAACGTAACACCACGGCGTCCGACAACATAGGCGGAGTCTCGATCGCCGAGGTCGTGTACTACGATCGCATCCTCACGCCCAAGGAGCGCCGCGACACGGAGGCGTACCTCATGGACAAATGGCTTGGCGAGGAGCATCCCGACGCGCTCGCGCAGAGCATCGCCGTTCCCGCGATGACGTTCGCGGACGGAGTGCCGGCGGTGATCGACACGGACGTGGACATGACGATCGGAGAACTTGACGCATCGGGCGCCGTGGTTAAGAAGGGCGCCGGCAAAGTGACGCTCTCGCAGGCGATGTCGCCCGCAGTCACGTCCGTAGATGTGGAAGGCGGCGCCCTTGCCGTCTCCTTCAGGCCCAACCTGGTCGCGGCCGCGACAATCCACCTCGATGCGTCGAAGACCAACTTCTTCGACTTCGCCGAGGGCGGAACGGACGGCGAGATCGCCGCGTGGCGCGACTGCGACGGACGCACAAGCTACTACGCCAAGAGCGAACGCTCGTACACGAATAGTAAGACTGGCGTGACCGTCACCCTCACCAACGGCGTCCTGCGGACTACGGGCGACGGCTCAACCGGGCTGCTCGCCGGAAAGGAATACGTCAGTTTCGGCAATGCGCACCAGGTGGCGGCGGACACGCCGATCGACGGTGGCGGAATGCGCTTCGTGAACAACAAGGGAGCATACGTGAACATCGAGAATGTCCGGGAGATGCACTATGTGTTCCGCAGGACGCAGGTGAACAACAACCCCGTGATCGGATCTGCGGGGTACACGTCGGATCAGATCGTGCCCGCCGGTTCTAGCAGCCCGAAGAACATGTTCTACGGCGGCTGCAAGATCGCCTGCAACTCCCCGAAGAGGCTTGACGAGGACGCCTGGCACGCCGACAACTGGTGGCTTGCGTCTCACGCCGCCCCGGACGTCACGCAGTTCTACGTGTGCACGATCTCCTTCACGAATTCGATGAAGGTGAACTCCATCGCGCTAGACCGCAACATCACGTGCGGATGGGGCGGCATCGATCTCTGCGAGCTCCTCATCTACACCGGCGAGACGAACACGCAGGCGAACGCCGACATGATCCATTCCTGGTTGATGAACAAGTGGAAGGGGATGGGCGAAGTCTCGACTCTTCCGGCCGAGCTGGCGGGCCTTTCCGTCACTGGCGGCGGATCGCTCGCGGCGGACGTGGATGACAGTGGACGGCTGCAGGTCGGCGAGATCGCTCTCGACGTCGTGTTCGACGCGGCGGGCGGATGGACGCAGAGCGCGGTGTCGGGCGCGGTGGAGCTTCCGGCGTCTGGCACTGTGCGGGTCCTCTCGACTGGCGGCGCGTCGCCGGCTCCGGGCGACTATGCCGTGCTGACAGCCGGCGCGCTTTCGGGGTCTGTCGGCGGCTGGACGCTCGACGTCTCGGCGATGTCCACCGCGCGCAGATACGCGCTTCTTGTGCGCGACGGTTCGGTGATCCTCCGCGTCACGCAGCCAGGATCGGTGATGCTCATCAGATGACGGAGGAGGCGGAGGCGCAGGCATGAAGTGCCCGAAGTGCGGCAACGACGACGACAAGGTGCTTGATTCGCGCACCGCGAAGGACGGCGCGGCGATCCGCCGCCGCCGCGAGTGCCTCAAGTGTGGGCACCGCTTCACGACGCACGAGGAGATCGACCGCGACGACCTTTTCGTGGTGAAGCGCGACGGCCGCCGCGAGCCGTTCAACCGAGACAAGCTCGAGAAGTCCATCCGCATCGCCTGCCAGAAGCGCCCGATCCCGGAGTCGCGCGTGAGGGATCTCATAAGCTCCGTGGTGGGCTCGCTTGACGGCGAGGAGGTCGCGACCGAGGCGATAGGGCGGCTCGTGATGGAGAGTCTGCACGACCTGGACGAGGTGGCGTACATACGCTTCGCGTCGGTGTACCGCAGGTTCACGGACGTGAACCAGTTCCTCTCCGCGATAACTGAGATGGTGAAGAAATGATCGACCTGCACGTGCACAGCACGGCGAGCGACGGCACGTTCGAGCCGGAGAAGCTCGCGCACTCGGGCCGCAACTTCACGGTGATGGCGCTCACAGACCACGACAACACCGACGGCGTGGAGCGCTTCCTCGCGGAGTGCGGGCGGCTCGGCGTGGGCGGGCTGCGCCTCGCGGGGGTGGAGCTCAGCGTGATGCCGGGCGAAGGGTACCGCCAGTTCCACATGCTGGGGCTTGGCGTCGATCCGAAGTGCCCGCGCCTTGTTGCGTTTCTGGATCGCATACGCGAGGGGCGCGCGGAGCGCAACAGGGCGATGTGCGCGAAGCTGGCGGAGCTGGGGTACGCGTTCGACGA
>CAMOHV010000156.1 GCA_946615275.1 uncultured Verrucomicrobiota bacterium
TACGTCGGATTGATTCAAATCATTACATCACAAACTGAATATAGTCGACAACGACAACATATGCTACAGCTACAATGCATTCTGCCAGAGTCTGATCCATAGATACATCCTGCTGGTCGTGATCGAAGGCGACAACGTCCATCCTGATGGGATGGTTCTTAAGGACAATGCCGCAATCGAACGGTCGCAAACTTGCATTTCACAAGCGTCTATGGATGACCATAGGCCAATAGCGGAAGCGGCTGACGACCGCGAGCGTCAGTCTGCGCTTCGCGATGTGCAGCGTGTGGCGGCAGTGCGACAGGCACCCGGCTTCCTCCAGCCCGGCAGCTCCTTGAAGATCGGGACGAAGGACATGTCCCCGGCGTCGTGGATCAACCCCTCTGGATGGAACTGCACGCCCATCACCGGCTCGCTCTCGGACTCTATCGCCTCCACCACTCCGTCGCAAGCCGTCGCCACGACGCGGAAACCCGGCGCAACGGCCTTCACGCACTGGTGGTGATGCGAGTTGACCTCCGCCTCGGTCTTTCCCAGCAGCTCAGCGAGCCGCGATCCAGGGACGATCTTGATGGAATGCCTTTTGCCGGAGTGGGTCAAGGTCGATTCGGGGAAATAGCTGGGGATGTCCTGATAAAGCGTCCCGCCGAAGGCGACGTTCAACAGCTGGCATCCGCGGCATATCCCAAGGATCGGGATGCCTCTGCGGCGGGCGGCGGCGAGCAGGCGGAATTCGAAGTCGTCGCGTCCAAGATTCACCTTCCCCAGCTTCGGATGGTGCTTCTCCCCGTAGCGCTTCGGTTCCACGTCCTCGCCGCCGGAAAGCACGAGCGCGTCTATCCGCGAGACGGCCTCGTCCAGCTGCGCGTCGTCGCCGAATCGACTGATCACGAACGGCACATGGCCGCTCTTCGCGATGGCCGCGCAGTAGTTCGCGCGCACGCGCACGTTGCGCCCGTCCTGTTCGGTGGGGCACTGGTCGGAGACGCCGATTACGGCGGCAAGCAGGATAGAGAGGAACATCATGAAACAAGTCCTTTCACATGGCGGTTTGGAACAAGCGATATCAGACAGCATAGCGTCCAGCATAGCGCGAAGATCACGGCGGAGCCGAGGAACGTCTGGCGCTCCAGCCCCACATGCCGGAACACGAAGTTCTGCATCGGGCGGCCCACGAGTATGTGGACCATGTATATCCCCATCGAGTAGCGCGAAACGAACAAGAGCGCCGAACGCACCTTCAGAGGCAGCCTCTCAAGCGGCAGGAAGAATGCCGCCGTTACGATCGCGACGGCCACCGAAAGCATCTTCAGCCCGGTGTAGTGGTATCCGGCCGGCTTCACGAACATGTTCGCGTTCATGAAGAGCGCCGCCGCCCCCACTCCGACCGCCGCCATAAGCGCCCTCACCCCCACGGGCAGCTCCGCCCAGCGCCTGCGGCACGGCCCGGCGATCAGCCCGAGGCATGCGTACGACATCATCGGGAACACCCTGCCGATGGGGCTCCTGAAATCATGGTGCCACGTCTTGAACATGGCGTGGTTCAGGCCGGAGTACTCGATCGCAAGCCCTGCGACGAGCAGCGCCAGCAACCCGGCCACGCGATAGCGCTCCGGCACGAGCAGGAAGAAGAGGGCGAACACCGCGGTCAATATCACAAGAGCCGTCATGAACCAGAGATGAGGCCCTATCGGCGTGTTCGTCCCGCACACGGAGTAGGCAAGGTCCTTCCACGTGGGCTGGGCGAAGTCCGTGAACGGCGGAAGCAGCGAGAAAAGCGCGAAGGAGACGAGCGTCCAGACAACGCACGGCAGGAGGAGGCGCACGAAGCGGCTCTTGAGCCATGAGCCGTCGGAAGATTGGAAATGGTCAGACGAGAAGAAGAACGATATGAGCATGAAGCACGGGACGGCGTAGTTGCCCATCTCGTAGAAGAACCAGGACGCCGTCCCCTTCGCGTCGCCGAAGAGCGGATGCTCCCTCATCGTCCAGAAATGCACGAGCACGACGGCGAAACTCATGCCGAGCTTGAGCAGCGACACACCCACGTTGTGCCTTGAGACATCCTGTTCCGTCATTTCGGCTCTCCTTCCTTCGGCTCGGGCAGAAGGTGGCGCTCAAGGCGCCCTGCGGCGTCCTTGGCGCACATGTCTCCGGGAAGCGCCCCCAGGGGATTGATCCGGCGATGCTTCGGGCCGTCCTTCGACTGCGGAGCGATCTCCGCCGCCATGCCGCGAGGATCGTCGGCGAAGATCCATACGCTCTGCTCGACGGTGCAGGAGATGTATGAGTGCCGGAGCAGATCCTTCAGCTCGGCTGCGCCTATCGTCCGCGAGGGCTTCACGGAGAACGGATAGTCATCGTTCGGCCAGCCGCGCCCCGTAAGCGCGCGGCATGCGTGCGCCTGGCGCTTCGTGTCCTTCTCGCGCTTGAATATCGCCGGCAGCTGGAACGCCCTGGCGAAGTCGAAGTCGGAAGGCCGGCCAACGAGATCCGGGGAGACGATGTCGCCCGGCCAAAGGGTCCGAACCGTGTAGCAGTTCGGGATCACGGCCACCTCGTCGTCGGGGCAGCGCCTCGCGGCGTACGAGCGCCCGAAGGCAAGCTCGACGATGAACGCCTCGTCCTTGTCCGCGACGGTGTAGATGCGCCCGTTGGGCGATGCGTATCCCCACTTCGAGACGAGGTTCGTGATCACGGACACGGCCTCGCGCGCGCTTGCCGCGCGCTCCGCCACGGCGCGGCGCACGTTGTACTCGATTCCGCCGTCCGTCAGTCCGTCCTTGCCGCAGTCCACGCATCCGCCCGCGCCGTTGGAGAGGACGAGAACGCCTTTTTCGTTGTACATCGTGTCGGCATTCGACGGCCCGCCGGCGGGAGACTTGACCTCGCTCCAGAAGAAGCCGAACGTCCTGGGCGCCTGCGGCAGCGACGCCCGCCCCGCCTCGCACGGCAGGAACTCATGGGGCCCCCATTCCCTTGCAGGGACATAGCCGTGGCGGACGGTCAGCTTCCCGCCGTCGTCCTCGTTGTGGCCGACGATCACGCGGCCCGTCGCGCTCGCCTTCCTGCCCACGACGAACGTCGTGCAGGCCGGCGCCTCTGCCGCGGCCAGCAGCAGGAACGAGGCTGCGATCAGCTTCATCCCGACATAATTTCTGCCGCGAATCACTTCTTCTCCTTCAGACCGCGATTCGGCGGACCGCCGCCGGAGCGCGGGATATTCCTTCCATGCCGCGCAAGGCCGCCTCAGGAGATGTTGGATGGGTCGATGTCCACGAGCCCCAGCGGCTTGTTGGTGCGCCACGCGCCGCGCGTGAAGTCAGGGATGTCGATCGCGCGGGACCTGCCGTTCACGGACCTCTCGGTGAGCTCGCAGAGGCAGCATGTCGCCGCGAGGTCGTACACGTCCATGTCGAGCGGGATTCCCTGCTGGAGGCAGTACACCCAGCGGGCGTCCATGATGAAGTCCATGCCGCCGTGCCCGCCCACGCGCTTCGCGAGCTCGCCGACGGTCTTCCAGATGGGATGGCGGTACTTCTCGCGGATCTCCTTCGCAGGCTTCTCGGCGTACCAGTTGTGGGCCTTGCCGTCGCCGACCGCCTCCTCGAGCGCGACGCGGTAGGGGTAGTCGCAGATCGCGCCCCTTGTGCCGCTGACGAGCTGGATGCGCGAGTAGGGGCGGGGCGACGCGACGTCGTGCTGGATGAGTATGGACTTGCCCTTGGCCGTCTTGATGAGAGTCGAGTTCATGTCGGCCATCTTCATCTTGGCCGAGCGGCGCGGGTTGTCCTTTTCGAGCTTCGCGTCCATGAACGCCTTGAAGTTCGCCTGTATGGAGTCGAGCGACACCAGATAGTCGAGCCTGTCGCCGCGGTTGATGTCCATCGTGAGGCAAAGCGGCACGAGGCCGTGCGTGGGGTAGCGGTTGCCGCCGAAGTCGCGGTTCTCGCCGAAGCGCCAGCACTCGTTCCCGGGCCATTCCCTGGCGGTCATCCAGCGGAGGTCGTGGATGTAGGCGCCTTCGGCGTGGACGATCTCGCCGAGCATGCCGAGCTTCGCGAGGTTGAACGTGAGCATCTCGATCTCGCCGTAGCAGCAGTTCTCGAGCTGCATGCAGTTGCGCTTCGTCTTCTCGCTCGTCTCGACCAGCTCCCAGCAGTCGTCTACGGTGAATGCGCTCGGTACCTCGGTGAAGACGTGCTTGCCGCCGCGCATCGCCGCGAGCGCCACCGGCACGTGCAGCGCCCATGGGGTGGTGTTGTAGACGACGTCCAGGTTCGGGTCGTCGCACAGCGCCTTCCAGGCCTCCTCGCCGATGTACTCCCTGGCGGCGGGCCTCTTCCCGTCCGCAAGCGCCTTCTGGGCCTTGGCGACCTTTTCCGGCACGTTGTCGCAGATGGCCGCCACGACGATTCCATGTATCCTCGCGATGCGGTTCAGAAAGCTCTGGCCGCGTCCGCCCATGCCCACTATGCCTACGCGTATGTTCGGGATCTTGGGCGCCGCGAAGCGGTGCATCGGCGCGCCCTCCACGCCGCAGAACAAACCTCCGCCCGTGCGGCATCCGCCTGCGGCCGCTGCGGCGGCGAGCCACGCCGCGCCATTAAGAAATCCACGCCTGGTTGTCGACATTGTCCTTCTCCTTGTTTTTGCTGTTGGGCGCCTTGCCGCCCATTGGCGATTATTATATCATATTTTGGCGGTTGCAGGTCAGTGATTAGTGGCCTGTATACCCGCCTTTCCTCTCCGTACACGGCCCCGTCCCCGACGGGTCACTTTATCATTATCGTCGTACCGTTTGGATATGAGACGTGCAGAACGAGCTTCTTGCTGTCGCCAGAGAGCCGCAGCATGGAACCGACGCACTTCACGGCCTGCGCGGCGATGTGCGCGTTGGCGGCGGCGAGGACGCCGTTCGCAAGCGT
>CAMOHV010000157.1 GCA_946615275.1 uncultured Verrucomicrobiota bacterium
GTTGGTCCATCGACTTGACGGCGGCGTCGAGGCAGACACGGTCTCCAGTGTGGCGGTAGATGTCGTACAGCGCCCACATCGTGTATTTGCGGCCCCAGATGTTCCAGCAGCGCCACGGGAACTTCACCGTCGGAGGTTCGCGCACGAAGCGAGGGTCTTTGTATGTTCCTATGTATCCGTCGGCCCTCTGATACGTCGCAATGAAGCCGTGCGCCTTCTCGAGCATGAAACTCTTCAGGCCCTCGTCGTGCGAATGGGAGTAGACCTCGGCTGCGGAGAGCATAGTCTTGCCCCAGTATTCGCCTTGCCACCAGCCACAGCCCTTCTTGTCCTGATCGTCGTAGTTCGTGTGGAAGGCGTTCTCCGCCTCGTCGTATATCGCCGTTCGCGCGAAATCGGTCATGAACCGCTCTCGCACCAGCGCGTCCATCTTTTCCTTCACCCGGCCGGAGAGCATAACATCAGACGCGCAGGGCGGCACGACCGAATCGGCAGTGGCCGTGGCGGCGCTTGTGCACGTCATTGCCGCGAAAGCGACCGCAAGTACGGCCGACATTGGATTGTGTCTCTGCATTCTGCCCCGCTTCATGCGCTGCCGGTCGGCTTGAAGACTACTTCAAGGCCATCATGGGCAAGCTTGAGCCCAGGGGGCATCTGCTCGTCAAATGTCCGCTGCCCCCACTCATAGTAGCCGATGTGCGTGAGATATACCGGCTGGCCAGGATTGGGCATGTAGCAGCCCTTGCCAGGCTTCAGGTAGGTGGTGAAGATGTCGTTCACCGTCGAGGCCGTGGAGTGGGAGATGTTAAGACCGCCGAACTTCTGCACGGGGTTGCCGGTTGCCTCCATGATCACAGCCGTGAGCGGCGCGTCTCTGCGGCAGCCTAGGAAGACGGCGGTGGACATCAGCCCCGACGTGTCCGTCGCGTAGAGGAGCCGTACCGGACCGTCCTTGCACCGCTTCGCCATCTTGTAGATGAGCGCCTGCTCGTACCATTTGTCCGTCCAGTGGTTGCCCGGCAGCGGCAGAATATCATAGTCGCCAAGCTTGAACGGAACGCAGACGTCTATCGGATGGACCTCCGGCACATTGCCGCCGATATCCGCAGCAGCCTTGGCGAAGTCGCGCTTGGCATCTTCGACCCAGCCGCGCTGGAGATAGACGTCCTTCACGCCGAGCTTCACCGCCGCCATGGGATCATAGTGGTCTCTGTGCGAATGAGTGTAGATGATCGTCTTGGGGCGCACGCCGGCTGGAAGCATGTCTTCCGCCATCCACGTGTAGTCGATGAGAAACAGCCCGTCGATCAGGACGCTCGAATAACGCCGGAATATCTTCGACGTGCGCGGCTCGCGCTCCCAGCAGGCGGAGCCGCTGCCGAGGAACCGCACATGCAGCCCCTCGCAGCGAGACGGCTCGTCCGCCTTGACGCCCGTCGTCAGCGCAACGGCGGCGACAGCGCTCGCGCCACCCAGAAATGTTCGTCTTTTCATATATACTTTCCTTCATCGAATGCTGATGCATATTCCGCTCGGCGCCGCCGAGAGAATCACCATGTCCCCGTTCTTGTGCAACGAGGCGCGCCAGCCGCCTTTCACCGGCAGGTCGGCGTCAAGAATCCATCCGTTGACGTTACCGAGGATGCCGCCCTCTGCCTTAAGCAGTGTAGCCGAGAAGGCACCGGCAACGTCTTTGAGATCGGCACGGACGGTCAGCGCGGCGGGCAAAGCCAGCGCCCCCGCGTCTACAAGGCACGCCACGGCGGAACGCCCGGAATCAACAGTCACCGCGAGCGTGGTGTCTTCGGCAAGTGAAAGCGCTCCAACAGTAGCGGAACTACCGCACTTAAGCGCCAAAACGCCGCCATGCCTCACCTCTACCCTGCCTGGGAAGTTCTGTCCGCCCGAGAGCGACAGGCTCGCGCCGTTCGTGACGGCAACCATGCCCGCGCCGTCCAACGGGCCCGCCATGACGTTTTCGCCGCCCGCGTCCAGCGCCTCCGCCGCCGTGGCCACGTTCACTGTGCCCGTGGCCGCAAGGCCGCTGAAGGCGACCTGCCCGTCCGTCACCTCAAACGTGGTTCCGCTTGCCGTAGCGGCCGCCATGCCGCCCGCCGGTTCCGAGAGCACGACGCCCTGCATAGCCGCGCGGATCTCGTCGGCGGAAAGCGCCTTGTTGAAGATCATCACGTCGTCCATATACCCCTTGAAGCCGGCACCAGACTGCGAAGGGTCAAAACCAAGCGAGAAGTTCTGAGCCGGGATGTTCGGCGTTCCCGTGTGGGTGACCTCGCCCGCAAGTTCGCCGTCCACATACATTCTGCGCACATGGTTGGCGGTCGTGACGGCCACGTGGTGCCAGCCGTCTGGGACCTCCTCCGAAAGGAAGTTGGACGGCAGATTGTACTCCACGCCACCCGCTCCCCAGAACCAGAGGTAAAGCTTATTTCTGGTGTTGAAGCGAAGACCGTGGCTCACCAGCGCGCCACATGGGAGGCCGCCCCAGTAGTAGAAACCGACATAGCCCCCCACGTCGGAGTCAGGATTGATCCACATCGCCACTGTGAAGGCCGGTTCGCTCCCGCTCGGCAGCTTCGCCTCGTTCGCCTTGTCCGCCAGCACGAGGTAGCGCTTGTTGTTGCCGTCGAAGTACGCTGCGCCTCCCGTCGTCTCGAAGCGGTTGCGCCAGTTCCAGCTCTCGCAGATGTATGCGTTCTGCGCCTTGTTCGTGATGCAAGTCACGTCCATACCGTTGCCGCTCGCGTCCGCACCGGGATTCTCAGGATCATCGAACGTCCACCAGGCCACAAGGCTGTCCCGCAGGTTCGCCGCCGGGCCCTTGGCCGTGATGGATCCCGTCTTCACGTCAAGCCGACCGCCGGCATCCCGCATACGCGAAAGCGCCAGCGTGCCCGCACCCTCCTTGACGAGCGTGCCATCGCCCACAAGCCGACCGACCTCGTTCGTGGCATTCGCCGCCGGGGATACGATGGCCGTGGAATCGTACAGGCCGAGCGTGCCGCGTCCGCTGATCGCAGCGAACGACTCGTCGGCATGGGCAAAGGAGACCGTCGCCCCCGCCTCCAGGCGGATCGTGCCGCCCGCCGGAGTCAACGCCATGCGCGTGGCATCGTTGCGCAGATTCGCCAGCATGGCGATGTCCGCCGCAGTGAGAGTCTTGTCGAACACCATCACGTCATCCATTTTGCCCTTGAAATCGTTGTTGTACTTGCCAACCCCCAGATAGAACGGCGCGGAGGCAATTACATTGCGTGTTCCAGACAACACCTTGGCAGACAGCAGTTCGCCGTTTACGTAGAATTTGCGAGTGCCAGTTGCCGGATCGTATGTTACGGCTACATGACGCCATGTCCCGTCGGTGAACTTGCCGGAAATCGCATCTGACGTGAAATCGTTAGCGCCTTCCCAGAACACGTGCTGGAGCTTCGTCTCGCCCGAACCGACAAAGCCGTTCCACGACGAGCCCGCGGGATTTCCCCACGTGACAAGTGCGTAACCAGAGCGCGCAGGCTGAATCCAGAGCGTCACGGTGAACGGCGAATTGCCGCATGGCAAACCCTCGCCGGTCAGCGCATACAGTGCGCCGTTGCCGCCGAAGGAGGCGCACCCGCCTGCCTTGCCGTCCGCCGACCAATTTACCGTCGCAACTCCTGAGACATTCGAGACCGAAAGATGCTTGCCCACGCTGCCGGAATCTTTTCCGATATTGTCGGCGTCGTCGAACGTATACCACACCTTAGGGGCGGGTATGCCGAAGTGCAGCGTGCCGCCCAGCACGTCCCAGTCCTTCCGCGTCTGCGGCGCGGAGAGCGTCTGGCTGTTCGGGCCCGTCTTGCGGATCGTGCTGCCGTTCGCGAGCGTGCCCGCGAAGACGGCGTCCTCGCCCGTACCGCCCAAATCGAGCGTCGCGCCGTTGAGGTCGAGCGCAGAGCCGTCCGGGCTATCGATGCCGCTCAGCTTCAGCGTCGCACCGTCGGCCACCGCCAGCGAGCCGTTGCCGTTCGGCAGCTTGACCGTGGAAGCGCACATCTTAACGGAGTTGGAGAGGACGAGCCGCCCGGCGTTCACGGTGGTGGGGCCGGTGAGGGAGATCGTCTCGTCGTAGAGGAGCAGGTCGCCTTCGCCCGTCTTCATCAACTGGCCGCGATACGGATAGTTCTGGTTGCGGTACTCGGTCGCGTAGATGTCGTCGTAGCGGGCCTGGGCGAGACGGTCGAAGATGCAGCCCGTCATGGCAAGCGTCGCGCCCGCGTTCGCCACGTTCACCTCCTGCGTGCGGATGGGAATCTTCTCGCGATTGCTGGGCAGGAAGGGGGACGAGACAATAAGACGCCCCTTGAACGTCCCGGCGAAACCGTCGCCCGACGCGGACAGCTTCGACTCGTCCGCATTGGCCATGCACAGAAAGCGGTCAAGTGAGCTCGGCGAGTCCGTCGTCTTGAAGAGACCTCCGTTCGCCAGGGTCACGGCGTCCACATAGTCGAGGTTGTTGTTCATGTCCACCGTGCCGCCGTTTGCAAATGTCTTGAAGCCGGTGCCCAGCTGGTCGTTGCCGCCCCATTTGAAAAAGGCGCCTGTCGCGACCTCCACGGCGCCTCCGAAGGTGGCGTTTCCATCGCCGCTGACGGGCTGCATCGTCCCTTCGTCCACGTATGTGCGCCCGCTGTAGTTGTTGGCCACGGACATGCACTTCGGCCTGTATGTTCCCGCCCCCTTTTTGCGAAGCCCCTGGTTGCCCCCTGTGGCGTTCTGCAGCAGAAGCGTCCCTTTGTCGCCCACCTCGACTTCCGGCGTGCCGGCGGCTGCGAAGGTGATCTTCTGTCCGCTCAACGTCAAGGAAGTGGTCGCTGACGGCGACAAGACGATCTTACCGA
>CAMOHV010000158.1 GCA_946615275.1 uncultured Verrucomicrobiota bacterium
GATCGTCGCCGGCGTGAGCATATTGCGGCCGACCCACGCACCGACCACGAGCCGCGTGGCTCCGCCATCCGCCAGCCACCCCGCTTCGGCGAGGTCGAACCGCCTCGCCGCCATCGCGCCCATTCCATCCGGCCATCCCCAGAACTGGAGACAGTCGAGCGGGACGCCGTTCAAGGTCTTTGCGCCCTTTGCGGCGGAGATGCTCCACCCCTCCTTCAGGTCCTGCGTGGGGTCTTTCCATTCGCCTTGGCAATACCTTGAGAAGTCGCGGCACGGCTTCTTGATCTCGTGCCACTGCTCCTTCGACTCCGCCCACCAGTGCTCGAGCGCGTCGCCCGCACCATGGCACTCCGCCTCGACCACGGCCACCTCCTGCGGAGGCAGCGGCAGCTTGAGCGTCGCGATCCCCTCCGCTGCGTTCCACTCGAAGGGAACCTCCCATCCCGCATCTGGCGAAGAATCCCCCTTGCGGCCTAGACAGCCCTCTCCAGCATAGGCGACCACTCTCTTCGGCCTTCTCCCCGCGCGCAGCATGACGGACGTCTCCTTCCTTGCGGAATTTGCGCTCTTTGCGGCTTCCCCTTCAGGCGTCTCGTTGAAGTTGCACAGCACCGCCACAAGCCCCAGCCCGCTCTTCGACCGATACGGCTGCGCCAGCACGAGCCGATCGTCAGTCTCGACCAGCGCCTTTCCATGGCCAACGGCGGCGAGCAGGTCCCTCAGGAACATGCGCTCGACCTCGTCGGTGGGATGCCACATTCCCTTCACGTCCTCGCTCCCGCGCCAGAACATCGACCCCAGATGCACTGCAAGCCCCTTGCCCACGCGGCGGACGGTGGCGGCGATCCGCCCGTCCTCCCACATCAAGACGGGCTTCGCGTCGTCCGCCACCACATCCAACGCGAAATCACCCTCGTGCTGCCGCCGCTTCGCGCCGTGGATGGTCTTTCCGGCGAACGACGGGAAGTATCTACCGGCCTCCGGGAATACGACCTTCGGCACGTAGCCGGGGCGGACGGCATTCTCCTTTATCCTCGCGCCCGTGAGGCCGGCCATCGGCCATGCGTTCGCCTTGAGCTGCGTGGAGCGCCCGGTGAATGGATAGGCGATGAACACGCCGCCCTTCTCGACCCACGCCCTGATCCTCGCGACCTCATCCTCGGGGATGATCTCGTTGCCGCAGTCGAACATCACCTTGAAGCCGTACATCTTGCCGTCCTCGATGCCGTCGTCGTCGATGTAGAGGTGGGACTGCCCGATCGACTGCAGTTCACCGCGCCCGATGTCGTAGTTCCACGGCGAGCGGATCTTCCCGACAGCGGGGTCTATCACGGGGAACGGCTCCGGGAAAGGATCGCCCGTCAGTTCGGTTCTTCGGTAGATTAGGACCTGCGGCTGCTTGAGGTCGATGTCGTATGTCCCCATGCGGGCGAACAGGCCCTTGTGGGAGAGCCACCATTCGCGCACAGCCGGATTGCGCGAATACGTCTGCGCAAGGAAGACGGGCTTGTGCATGTCGAGCCCGGCGAGGAACACGCGGAGCGACGAGCGCCTTGCCTCGGCCACGCTGCTGTACGGGCCAGCGAGCTCGCTTGTCCCCTGATAGCCGTAGAGCCTTGCGTAGCGCTTGTACCAGGGGAAGAACCAGACGCCCTCGCCGGTGAACTGCGCGAACGCGCCCCAGTCGCGCAGAAGCCGGTTCGCGACGCGCTGGCCGAAGTGCATGGGCGCCATGAACTCGATGGGCGCGTTAGGGTCGGCCTGGCGCATCGCGTCGAAGACCATCTCGCAGCGGTCGGCCTTGACGTCCCTCCGCCAGCAGTGCCAGAGCGTCCAGAGGCGGCAGCGGGGCTCGAGCATGTTAGGATAGACGGCCGGCTTCTCGGTGGACAGGAACACCCGCCCGTTCCAGAATATCCCGCGCAGGAGGATGTCGAGCGTGTTCTCTCCTTCGCGCAGCGCGTCCGTCACGTCGAGGGCGCACCACGCTCCGACGGTCACGGGCTTGCCGCCGTTGAGCGAGACCTCGTGGCGTGGCGGCCTTCCGCCCTGCTCCGCCATGGGGAAGAAATAGAGGTACGTCCTTTCCTGGGAGGCGTTGGGGGCGCCGCGCATTGACGCAGGCGGCTTCTTCCACGTGAACGTCCTCCTGAATCTCCGCTCCGCGGTGTACTTCACCTTCTGCGCGGCGTCCGCGCCGCCGTAGAGGGAGAGGAAATCCCAGTTGCCGGGGAAGTCGGGCAGATTCGTCCAGTCATCGCGGTCCGCCGCCGCCGTCCGCCATGTCCCCCGAAGGTCAAGGACGAGACCGGAGAGCCCGGCGAAATGCGCGAACTCGGGCACAGGCACGTCGTCCCATGAAGAGAAGGCCTTGCCCTGGCGGTTGAACATGGCCGCCGTGTCCTCGAGCGCCACGCCCTTCGCGCGCAGATAGCGATGCCATGAATTGCTCGCCGCCGCGGAGTAGTCGGCGTGCCAGTCGTACCAGGGCTGATGGACGAGTTCGCCCGCCGGGTGCATCCAGGTGCGCGCCCGGCCCTCAGGATCGAGCCTCCGCATAACATCTTTCGTCTGCGCCGCCGTGTAGCCCCAGATGTCCTCATCGTACCAGGACGCGTGAAGCAGGTGGTTGTGGTACCTGAGCCATCCGTTCTGCATCCACGGCGCCGGCCTGTCCATGCGGGAGGCGAATCGGCGCGAGAACCATGTGTACGACGACGTGCCGCCGGCCGGCATGTAGAGGCGCACCCCGAACGGCACGCCGGAATCCGCGGCGAGTCTTCCGCGCGAATATATGTACGGGGAGAGGATGCCGTCTGAGTTGTCGAAACTCTCGAACTGCAGCCAGTTGTCGAAGTGCATGGGGCCCATCCGGCGGAGGAACTCGAAGTCGTCGCGCGGGTCCAGAATCGACCTGTCGGAATTCGGATCGACTCCGACGCACCTCTTCGCCACGGCCATCCAGTCGTGGAAGTTCTCCAGCCCGCCGACGCCATACGTTCCCCAGTGGAACGCCTTCATCCACTCTGGGACCGCCGCGGCCGGCACGAGTTTCGCGCCCGCCATCCGCGGCGCCTGAGCCGCGAGCGCCGCCCTGCTCTCCGCCGCGTATATTGCGGTGCGCCTGCCGTCGCGCTCCACCGCGAACGCCGCGCCCCCCTTGGTCTCGTGGATGCCGTCCTTGAAGGCGACGCCCCCTTCGGAATGGAGGTCCATGAGAAACTTGCCCGCCACGGTCTCGGCGTTCTGCGGCGTCTCGCACTCGAATCGGAACACCACGACGTCCTCCCCGGACGCAGACGCCGCCAGGCCCTTACGCGCCTGGCCGCCTCCAAGGATCTCACGCCCCACCTCCACTCGCCCGAATCCGCGGAGATCGGGAGTCCCCGCGCCTGCAGACAGCGACGCAAGCCCTGCGGCGCAGATCAGCGCCAGGGCTACATATTTCGACCTTTTCATTGCTTTCGCCCTGTCACCAAGCCGAAGCGCCCGTCACACCTCGGGCAGCTCCCAGCCCGGACGGTAGGTGGTCTTGACAAAGGCGTTCGCCGCAGGGTTGTTCGTCACGCGCGAACCATCCCATTCGACCTTGCCGCGGCCGGTCTGGGCGAGCACGTTGCCGAGGAGCACCGTCTTCACGAGCGGCACACCGTAGCGGAAGTCCGCGTTCGCCCGCCTGCCCTCGCGTATCGCGGCGAAAAACTCGTGCACATGGCTCTTCTTCACGCGCGGGATCCAAGGAGCGGGCTTCTTCGCCTCCTTGCGGAGCGACGTGGGGACGAACTGCATGGCGGAGCCGAATTCGTTGAGCCAGATGATCCCCTTCTCGCCCATCCACAATGTCCCGATCTGCCCGAGCGGCACGTTGTACTTCTTCTCAAGCTCCTCCACGATCGGCGGCAGGTTCTGGTACTCGCGCTTGAGGGCGATGCCGATCTTGTTCTGGTGCTTCGCGTCCACGGGGATGCCGTCCTTTATGCCGTCCCACCAGTGGATGGTCACGGGATCGAGGCCCTTGCGCGCGGGGAACTTGAAGTCGATCGTCTGGCGGAGCGGCCAGGATCCCGGCGCGCCCTCGCGCTGGTCAAGGAGCTCGGCGCTCACCGGATCGACTTCGTCGAGGCGCAGGGCGAAGAACGAGGCGTCCATGATGTGGTTGCCCATGTTGCCTATGTTGCCGTTGCCGAAGCCCTTCCAGTCGTACCACTGGTGGGGGCCGTAGCACGTCTTGTACGGGCGCATCTTGGCGGGGCCCACCCAGCGGTCCCAGTCGAGCCCCTCGGGCACCGGGGCGTCCGGCGGCACCACGGCCTGGGAGTTGATGCGGTCGTCGAAGCACCACACGTCGCGCACCTGGCCGATCGCGCCGCTCTGGATGTACTCGACTGCCGTGGCCATGATGGGCGAGGAATGGCCGTGGTGGCCGCACTGGGTTACGACGCCGTATTTCTTCGCCGCCTTCAGCAGCAGGTCGGCCTCCTCGATGGAGTAGGCTATCGGCTTCTCCAGGTACACGTGGATGCCGCGCTGCATGGCGAGGAGGGCAGGCAGGGCGTGCTGCTGCTGATTCGTGGCGATGATGACGGCGTCGATGTCGTCGCCCATCTTCTCGAAGAGCTCCTGGTAGGACGGGAAATCTGGAATATTCTCGTAGCCGCGGCCGGGATACTGCTTGCAGATGCGCTTGCGCGCGGTGACGAGCGCGCGGCTGTCAGGGTCAGCGAGCGCCACGATCTCGACGTCCTCGCACTTCGTGGCGAGCACGGCGCGCATGCGCAGGCCGCAGCCTATCAGCGCCACGCGGATCTTCCGCCCGGCGGCGATCGTGCGCGGAGAGGCCGCGCAGCCGATGTTGAAGAGCGGCAGCGCCACCCCGGCGGCCGCCA
>CAMOHV010000159.1 GCA_946615275.1 uncultured Verrucomicrobiota bacterium
ACTCCCAGCCGCTGCCGAAGTCGTTGTAGAGGAACGCGTCCGCGCACTGCTTGCCGAGTTCGGGCGTCACGTAGAACGCACCCATCGCAAGGACGTTCACGCCATTGCCGGTGATGGCGCGGTAGGCGGCGGGGACAGACTCCACCACGCCGGCGTGCACTCCCGGGCACTTCGACGCCGCGATGTGGATGCCCATGCCCGTCCCGCAGAAGACGAGCGCGCGCTCGAACTCCCCCTCGGAGATCATCGCCCCCACGCGGAGCCCGATCCGATGGAACATAAGCTCCGTGTCGTTTGGGTCGGAATCGAACTTGACGCCGATGTCCGTCACGTTCCATCCCTTCTTCCCGAGATACTCCCTTATGGCCTCCTTGAGCGGGTAGCCCGCGAAATCGGACGCCATGAGAATCTGCCTGTCGCTTACTTTTTTCATCTCGATGATCCTTTGTCTGGTGAACGGCAACATGTTATCAAATCATTTTTGCCCGTGCAATACCTGTATAGACAGGTATGCGATTCTTTGATATACTCTTGCGCATGAAAGGCAAAGAGATACAGAATCGGCTGATGAAGGACATCATGGCAGGAGTCTATTCGGACGCCGGCAGACTGCCCAGCGAGTCCTCGCTCTCCGATTCGTTTGGCGTGTCGCGCATGACGGTGCGCGCGGCGCTGGAGGAGCTTCGCAGGCAGGGGCTCATCGAGAAGCGCAACGGGATCGGATCGTTTCTGACGAAACGGGCGTTCCGCCGAAGCGGACTCATCGGGCTCGTAATCCCAGACTACGAGGCGTTCGGATTCTTCTTGCAGATCGAAGACGAGGTGAAGCGCCTCGCATCCCGTCTCGGCTATCGCACGGCCCTTGCATTCACGCGTGAACGCAGGCGCGATGACATCGTGCGCGACATGCGGCGGAAGGCTAGGGAGCTCGCGGCAGACAGGGTGGAAGGCGTCATATTCCGCCCGTTCGTAACCGAAGAATACGCCGCAGCGAACCGGGAGATCGCGGACATCTTCCTACATGCGGAGGCACCCGTCGTCCTCATCGACTCCGACATAACCCAACCACCGAAGAGAAGCGATTGCGACCTGGTGGCCGTCAACAACATCGGCGCCGGACGGATAATCGCGGATCATCTGTACGAGCGGGGATACAAGCGGATCGCGTTTCTTATGGAGGACGCCAATCCGCTGTCGAACGCGAACTGGAGCAATCGTCTTTTCGGGCTGGCCGGCGAACTTGCGCTTCTGGGATGCGAGGAAAGCGTACAGCAGCTCGACTTCCTGCCCACAGACGAAAAGCGCATCCGCGCGCTCATGAAAAGCCGCCGAAGGCCTGACGCCATAGTCTGCGGCAACGACGAACGCGCTGTTCAGCTGATGGCCTCGCTCGGTCGGCTGGGCTGCCGCATACCGGAAGATGTCGCCGTCGTCGGATTCGACGACATGGAGCTCGCGCGCTCCAGCATACCGCCGCTCACGACGATATCCCAGCCTGTCAAGAAGCTTGCGGCAACGGCGTTCAAGACGCTTCTGGCGCGGATCAGGTATCCGCTTAACGATCCGCGCGAGATACTGCTGGACGCACCCCTCGTCGCCAGACAGTCCTCATAGGACCCACGAGGGGCCAGACCCCATCGGTTCAGGACGGCGAGAACTGCGCCGTCACTTGAACACCATCACCGCGCCGCGGCCGTCGCCCATCACGCGGATCATGCCGTTGCCCTTGATGCGCCCGTCTGAGTTGGCCTCGGTGAAATCGCCGGCCTTGTGCCGCCTGCCATCAAGCCACAGGTAGCGCACCTTCTGCACATACGGCCCCGGGCCGCAGAACTCGTAGACGCCGGAGTCCGCCAGCGTGAGATCCGCGTTGCGCCCGAGTACGCTCCCGTTCCACGCCTCGATCCTGCCGTTCGCGCGCACAGCCACGTTCGTGGCGCTCGCCCAGCTAGCGGTGTTGGTGAAGCAGAGGATCGCGCTCTCCGCCACCTCCACGCATCCCGTGGCCGTCGAGCCCTGGCGGAGGATGAGGCGCCTCGTGCCCGTCAAGTTCAAGGACATCTCGCCCTTGAACCTGCCGTTGTACCAGAAGTCTATGAGCCCCGATGCGCTCTTCGCGAGCGAATCCCATCCCGCCGTCTGGCGCACGTTCAGCCGTCCCGGGCCGTTCGTGGAGATCAAACAGCCCGAAGACGCGCCATACCCGTTCAGCGAACCGATCGTCTGCTCCGTGCCGTGGAAGTCCCAGACGCTTTCGCCCGTTATCGAGCATCGCGCGCTGTTCCTGTAGAACGCGAAGTTGGTGTGGAAATGGATGTTCGCGGTCATGCCGATCGGCCCGTAGGTGCCATGCCAGCCTGCCATTCCGTTGAAGTAGTTGGACGGCGCATAGAGGTGAAGCTCGTCGATGAAGGCCTGGATCGTCCCCGCGTAGAAAGGCTTGTTCGTCACTATCAGCTTGGCGCCTGTCCACCAGTTCACGCCGCCGGAGCCCCAGTTGACGTAGTTGGCGTGCTGCGCGTCGCCGTAGCCGCCCGCGAAAACGGTGATGCCGTTGGGGGAGATGCCGTCCACCCCTTCGCTCAGGAAGAGCCCCTTGAACACCGTCATGCCGCTGTTCCAGGCGATGGGGCGGCGCAAGTTCCCGCTGTCGGTGCGCGCGACCACCTTCTTCGAAATCGTGACGTCGTTCAGATAGAGGCTCCAGTCGTTGTAGGAATGCGGCACCACCACGAGCGTCCCCGCCGGGCCGAAAGGCTCGTTCCCGTATGCATACGCTCTGCCGGCGGGCAAGGGCTTGTCGATCTTGATGTCGCCCGTGAATGTGGAGTTGGTCGTGTAGAAGCTGTAGAGCCCGCCGCCGGTTATCGTCACGTTCCCAATCCCCAGCGGATCGTCAACGATCGGACGGTTGACGACGACCTTGAGCGAGGTCGTGGTCTCCGCGTCGTCCGCCTTCCAGCCCTGCACGTCGAGCGGCGCGATGGATACACCGTATGTGATGGTGCGCTCCGCATCCTCGATGCGTTCATACACGATGCCCTCCGCGCCGACGCCGAGGACGGTGGTGGCGTCAGCCGCCTCGAACGTGAAGTTCGTGGCCCCCATCACGATCCCGCTCAGGCGCGAGAAGCCTGCGGGGAACGTGGCCGTGAACGCGACGGCGTCGGCCGGGAACACGGCCTTCAAGCTCCCCAGGGAGAAGTCCGGCGGATCGGAGAGCCCCGCCCAGTTCGCTGGATTGGAGGCGAGCGTGTCGCCGCCCGCGCCGGTCCAGACTATCGTCCCGGACGGCGGGACGTACACCACAAGCCCTTCGCCGTCGATCCAATCCACAGGGATCGTGTTCGCCGGCGCAGTCGCCCTCGCGGCATACATCCCGTAGGGGATCGGGCTGCCATCCATCGTGATGCCATCCGCCCAGAACCGATAGCCCGCCGGCAAGGACAGCTTCGCCGTCGCGTCCCCCAGCGCCAGCGGGATCGCGCCGTCACGCGACTGCGCCACCGAGGACGCCGCGTCCAGCACCTTGAACGCGGCCCCCGGCGCGATCGCGAGGCCCGACAGATTGAGGAACGAGGTGCCGCCCTTTATCTGCAGCGTCCCCTTCTCCACCGTGATGGTCCCGGACATGGTGGACACCGAATTGGATATGGTGTACGTGCGCGCGGCGGTGTCCGGCGAATAGACGAGCGACATGTTGCCGTCGAACGTGCCGCCGAACAAGTAGTTCGCCTTCGGCTTCATCGTGAGCGTGGCGGCGGTGGCGGAGGAATTGGCGACGCTCCTGCCCGTCTGGCTTAAGATCTTGGGGTCGTATATGTACCCTATCGTCTGAGAGTGGCCGTTGAGGTCGATCTTGCCGCGGTAGGAATTGAACGTGGCGTAGACGGAGTCGTTCAGCACGTCGTCGGCGTCCATGTAGTACGTGGGATAGCTGCTGCCCGAGAACGAAATGCCCTCGATCGATCCGCCGCCCTCGAGGAAATGGATCTTGGGCGAATGCGTGGAGTCGGTGTAGAAATTCCCGCCGACAGGCGCCTTCTCGTAGTAGATCGTCTTCCCGCCTATGTTCTGCACCATGAGGCAGCTCGTCGCCGTCACGGTGTTCTTGAAGCGGATGTATTCGAACGATCCGCCGCCGATCTCGCCGAAGCGCGTCTGGTTCTTGAAGCGCATCGTCCCCGTGAACGTGGCGGAGTTCTTGAGGTAGATGGCGCCGTTCCAGCTAACGTAGCTCTCGTGGCCGAACTCCATGTCGTTGGGGACCGTCATGGACGAGCCGAGGATCTTGAGCGGGGTGCTTCCGGCCTTGTCGCTGTTCGCAGGCGCGCCCTCGCACGCGGTGAACTTACCCGTCCCGAGGCCGTTTTCGTGGTAGAGGTCCACGTAGGAGAGGTAGCTGTTGCGGAACACGCCGCCCTCGAACGTGTTGTCGCCCCTGAGCTCCACGCCCTTGTTGCCGCGCAGCTCGAGCCCGCCCGCGCCGGAGATCACGCCGGTGAAGCTGACGTCGGCGCCATTGTTGGATATGGTGAGCGTGCCCGCGGAAAGCGCGATGTCCGATGTTATGGCGAGCGTCGAGGCGAGGTCGAGCGTCGCCGTGTCCCCGGCGTTCGGCGCACCAGTAGACGGCGACCAGTTGAGCGGATCGTTCCAGTTCCCCGCCGCGCCGCCGCCGGTCCATGTGTATGGCGCCGCGTGGGCCACGGCGCACAAAATCGCCGCCGCCAAGGCTACGCGCCCCGCATGAACGCCTGCCGCCGCGCCGAAGCAGCCGGCTTCCATTGTCTTCTCCGCCTTGTTTCCAATCATTGCGCCATCTCCTTTTGCCGCTTTCTTGTTGTAAGACTTTCCTCTAGCCGCAATCATTTTACCAT
>CAMOHV010000160.1 GCA_946615275.1 uncultured Verrucomicrobiota bacterium
CCACAAGGCGGGTCATAAGAAGCCAGCACAACCAGTTCGGCCATGGCCTCAGGTACCACACGATCGCGCAGTACTCCCTTGAGAATCTCGACAACACCGCCGCCAACACCTACGAGGCATTCCGCTTCGCCATCCACCTAAGGCCGCCGCAGAGCTTCGGCGGCAAGTGGAAATAGGGGGCGGAAGGGCGATTCTAGGACAACAAGACAATTAGGACAATAGGAAAACATAGGACAATAGGAAAACAGGAGAGAAGATGAAAAAAGCAGGAGTGTCAGAATTTGGAAGGGCTTTTGCCTTGGCGGCCGCAGTTGCGTTCGCGGCGAACGCCGGGATCACGGCCAACTGGACGCCGACGGCGTCCGGCTCGTATTCGCTCGTCGCGCCTGAGAACTGGGACGGCGGCGTGGCGCCCACGAACTCCGAAGACGTCGCGAACTTCGCCCCCGGCGAGATCGCCGGCAGCCAGACGATCTCCCTGCCCGGCATCAGCGGCTTCAACACATGGTATCTGGGAACCGTGAACGGGGCGTACAACCAGACGATCCGCCTCCCGGCGCGCCATTCAAACGGCTCAAACGTTCGCTACCTCTACGTGTCCGATCCGAGCGGATTCCAGGGAACATGGGCTGCGCAGGACGCCCTGTCGCGTTTTGTTCTCTTGCCCGCGGACGGCGTGGAACAGAGCCTTTCTACGCTGGACACGTCCCTGTCCATGCTCTTCTACGTGAATGGCGGGACTGCCGCCGTGGAGAAAGTGACGGGCGGCGGCACGCTGATGAAACTCGGCGCCGGCGAGTTGAAGGTCAAAGGCGTCAATTCGGCTTATGGCCCACGCACGACACTGCGGTTCGGAGATTTCAACAGCTCCGCCACGCTGGAGTTCGGAGACACGAAGTATGAGACCATCCCCGTGTCGCGCGGCATCTACGCCCGCTTCGACGCCTCGCGGGCGGACACGTTCGACTTCGAGAGCGTTGACGGCACGAACTACGTCGCGGCCTGGCGCGACGCGCAGGGCGGCCCGGTCTCCGCAAGCCCTTTTGCCGGTCTTGACATGGGCGGGAATGCGCATCCCCAGAAGCCGTGGCAGAGTAAGGCCTCCGCGGCGGGCGGCGTGCCGCTCGTCGATTTCGGAGCGTACGAGAACTCGGGCAGCAACTCGGACAGCCCCAACTACGGGACGCTGAAGGGGACGCTTGGCCCGGCGGCGTCGCTCGTATTCCCCGCCGCGACGAACGTGCGTGAGCTGTTCGTGGCCTGGCAGGACGTGCAGAGCGGCGGGTCGCGGCCGTTCGTCGTCGGCACGACGGACGACTGTCCACTCCACCGAGGTGGAGCAGGCAGTCTCCTTGATGGTTCATACAGCGTTGCCAGACACGAAAACGACGAGACGTACGTCGACGGGGTGCGCCGCTGGTGGACATACGCGACCGACTACACGAAGCTCACGGTGGCCTCCATGAATTTGTCGCAGGACACGAAGGTGAACACGCTCGCCCAGGACCGCAACATCCGCTTCGGAGGATGCCGCATCGCCGAGGTGGTCATCTACACGAACGAACTCACCTCCGCCGAGCGTCTTCAGGTCCACAAATACCTTTGCGACAAATGGCAGCTGCATGGCACGTACGACCTGCGCGAAGTGCGCGTCACCGCGCGCGACCAGCCTCTGGGCGTAGCGGACGGATGCGCCGTTGACGTGGGGACTCTGAACGTGCCGGCCGGCACCACCTTCCTGAAGAAGGGCGGCGGAACGCTGAATGTGGGCGCGGTGGCGCCGGACGGACTGTCCATGGACGTCCAGGGCGGCGCCGTGTCGTTCGTCCGCCGCATCGCGGACATCGACGACTCGGCCCCTGCAGGCGGCGCGGCGCTGTGGCTTGACGCCGAGGCCGACGCCTCTTTCGTGCGCACGAATCTCGAGAACGGCGTCTCAGGCCGCGACTACATACACGCCTGGAAGGACTGCCGTCCGTCGCAGACGTCCATCTACGCCCTGCCGCTGACGGGCGCCGTCGACACCAACCGCCCGTTCGTCGTTGCGAACGCCGCCGGCGACCTCCACGCCGTGGACTTCGGCTCCGGGCTCATACCCAATGCGTACGGCTGGGACGAGAACCCCGCGCACGACGGCTCTGACGCCGCCCGCCTCAAGATATCCTCAGCCGTAAACGCATACGACGGCTTCATCGTCCTTCGCATGAAGAACGACAACGCCTACTACCAGTATCACGACACCGAAGCGAAGATCGGCACGTCGCAGCACGTCGGCGGGCTCCCGCCGATATTCGGCTCCGACGCGCAGGACTTCACGCGCTGGGGCGAAACCTCCCGGATACTCGCCGGATACGCGAGCCAACACGCCCTCGCCGGGCACTGGACCATGGACGGCGTTGCGTTCTCGCCCTACTTCGACACGAGCGTGAACCCCGGCACCGAGAGCTTCAGGGTGTTTGCGTTCTCCTCCGAGGGCACGCTCAAGGTGAACAGGATCGCAGACGACCGCAACATCACCATCGGCGGCGTGCAGGTGGGCGAGCTCATCCTCTACACGCGCAGGCTGGACGAGCGCGAGCGCCGCTCCACCGAGGCGTATCTGATGAAGAAGTGGCTGGGGAAGGCCTCGCCAGACACCCAAAGCGCCATATCCCTCAAGAGCGTCAAGTTCGCGGACGGCGCCGTGCCCTCCATCGCGAGCGACAGGGACGTGACGGTGGAGTCGCTCTCCATGCCGGAGGGCGAGGTTCTGCGCCAGTCCGGCGAAGGCTCCCTCACCGTGGAGACCCCGCTTTCGGGAGTGGGGTATTCGGCGGACGGCGGAACGCTGAACGTGCAGGGGGCCGATCCAATGGCCGGCGCGTTCTACCACTTCGACGCGACCGACGCCGGCTCCATCGTGGCTGGCAGCGTAGTCGAGAACGACGACGGCACCTCCACCACGAACATCGCGCAGTGGCTCGACGTGCGCCGCAACGGCCTGGTGGCACAATCCGCGAATAATTCAAGCAGCTACAAGGCTGTGGCCCTGCCGACCCTCGCCACGGTGGAGACGAAGAACGGCAAGAAGATGCCCGTGGTCGACTTCGGCGACGTGCGCGTAAACGGCGTCGAGAGCGAAACGGCCGCCGGCATGGACATCCGCATCGGCGGTTCAAGGCTTTCGAATGCTGATTTCGTGAAAGAGCTGCACGTCGTCTACTGCGACGCGCATGAGAACGCGAGCGGCTACGGACACAGGTTCATTTTCGCGGACTACGGTTACTATCCGTTCCACCGCGGCGACAGCAACGGACAGATGTTCTGCGCTTATGGACAACCCCCGTATTCAGATTTCGTGAAGGCTGGCTATGTGGCGGTGGACGGCGAACCTAAGGCGTACAGTTACAAACTTACCGACAGGCAGTTCCACGTGATCTCCGCCGCCCCGACGAATGGTGTGCCCGTGCGCACGATCGCGCTGGACCGCAACGCCCGCGCCGGCGGAAGCTACCAGGGCGAGCTTATCGCCTTCAAGGAGCATCTTGGCGCTGCGGAACGCCTCTACGTGCAGAAGTATCTGGCGTGGAAGTGGTTCGGAGATGGCGAGAGGCCCGTCTACACGAATGTCGTTCCGAGCGTCGCTGTGGCGAACGGCGGAACGGTGGCGTTCCCTGAGACGGCTCCTGTGTCCGTCCCCAAGATAGGCGTTGACTGCGGCGGCGCCGTGACGGCCGGCCGGATCCTCGGGGTGTCGTCCCTTTCGTTCACCTTGGGCGGGGAGGGAGGTCTTGTTGCATCCTGCCCGATGGACTTCGCCGAAGAGGGCACGCTCCGCGTGGTGATTCCGGCAGATGCCGTCCCCGGGGAATATCCGCTCCTGGCGGCGCCGGCGTTCAGCGGCGGAAACATCTTGAGCTGGACGCGCGTGGTCGAGAACGATTCCAACCTCTGCGCGTCGCTGTACATCCAGGACGACACGCTCTATCTGCGCCTCGCCTCGAAGGGCACCGTGGTGATCTTCAAGTGATCCAAGTGTTTAGGGAAGCTGGCGCGTTCGGCGGATGAACGCGGCGGCGACGGCGAAGGCGGAGACGACGTTCAGGGAGTTCTTCATGCCGCGCGAGGGGATCTCGAGGACGGCGTCGGCCTGGGCGACGACATCCGGGTCGAGGCCGAAGCGTTCGTTGCCGAGGATGATGGCGCAGGGGAAGCGCGGCGTGAACGACGAGATGTCGTGTGCGCCGGCGGCGGTCTCGAGGGCGTAGATGGCGAAGCCTTCGCCGCGGAGCGAGTCGATCGCGTCGCGCACGTCCGGGACGCGCGAGAAGGGGGTTGATTCGTCGGCGCCGAGGGCGGTCTTCTTCACCTGCGGGTTTTCGGGGCCAGGGGTGTAGCCGGTCAGGACGATGCGCGAGACGCCGAAGAAGTCGGCGGTGCGGAAGACTCCGCCGGCGTTGAAGGCGCTGCGGAGGTTGTCGGCCACGACGGCGAAGGGCTGCTCGGCGCGGATGGGGTCGGGCGCGCGGGAGGGGGCGTCCGTGTTGCGGATGCCCATCTCGGAGTCGGTGATCTTGGCGCGCTTGTCTACGCGCTCGAGGGGGACGAGCGCGGCCTGGATCGAGCGCGGTGTGGCGCCAGGCTGGAGGAGGTGGGCGAGGGAGAGGATTCTCTTCGACTCCGCGGTACGCATGAAGTCGAACGCGGCGGCGCGTTCGTCCTCGCCGCCGTCGAGCGCCGCCTTCACGAGGCGCAGGGCCTCTTTCCATTCTTCGTTCGAAAGGTCTATCATGGTCTAAAGCCTTTGGGGGATAAATGATAGCAGATTGCGCGGATGTGCGCAAGGTGGACAATG
>CAMOHV010000161.1 GCA_946615275.1 uncultured Verrucomicrobiota bacterium
ACGAAGCAGGGCATAGTGGTCCGTGAAGATGAAATCATGGCCCTCGCGGACGATCTCCTCCATCTTCTCCTTCGTGTTCGCCACGAAGTAGGTGGTGCGGATGCCGTGGTCGTGCAGGAACACGAGCTGCTCCCTGGTGCAGTGGCTGTTCGGGAGGATCTGCAGGAACTCCACGCCGATCTTCGCGGCGTCGCGGATCTGGCGCCAGGCATCCTCCTCGGTCCAAGGGACGCTCCACTTAGGAGTCTTGATCACAAGGCCGGTCTTCGCCCAGGGGCACTTCTCCTTGACCACGAGAAGATCCTTGCGCGAGTCCATCATGAGGATGCCCTGCGCGAGGCGCCCCTTGCGGCGGAGCAACTCGGCCACCTCGGGCGCGGCGGCGCCCGTCTTGCAGTGGATGTTCAGGTAGATGCCGGTCTTGGGGAAGCAGTCGAGGGCCTCGTCGAGCGTGGGCACCTTCACGCCCGCGAACGCCGCGCCCTTCTTGGAGCCGGCGTCGAGCGCGCGGATGTCGGCGAGCGAGAGGTCCGCAACGCGGCCCGTGCCGTTCGTGGAGCGGTCGACGCTGCCGTCGTGCATCACAACGAGCTCGCCGGTCCTGCAGCGCCACTCGTCGAGCTCCACCATCTCGGCGCCCTTCGCGACAGCCGCCTTGAAGGCGGGGATGGTGTTCTCCGGGAACTCGGCCGCGTCGCCGCGGTGCGCGATCACGCCGCGCTCCGGGAACTCGCCCTTGGCGCCGCGCGAGACTGCGTTGCGCCAGCCCGTCACGGTGAACGCGCCGGACGGATACACGGCGACCTCCGCAAAGCTGTTGTTGCCCTCGCCGGAGTCACACACCAAGGCGCGCAGCGAGTAGTACGGTATGCCGTTCAGGACGCGGAATCCGCCCTTGTGCTGGTGCCCGGTGATCACGCCCTTCACCTTGCCGCTCCTCTCGATCAAGGAGCGCACGGCCGTTGCGTTCTTCACGATGTGGCTCGTCTCGGCGGAGTCTTCGAGGCGCTGGTGGCAGAACACGATCACATTCCCCTTCGCGGCGGCAAGCTCCTTCTTCAGCCACTCCAGCTCCTCGGGCGGCACGTTGGCGTCGTCCCATGGGTTGCGGCGGGAATAGAGCTTGAGGGACGAATCGAAGCAGGCGTTCAGCACGATGAACGTTACTCCGCCCCGGACGAACGAGTAGTAGCCGGTCTTCGAGACCTTGCCGTCGTTGGGGATGCGCGAGAAGAGCTCCTCGGGCGTGAGGCAGTCGAAGTCGTGGTTGCCTGCCACGTGGTAGCGGGGGCCGTTGAACTTGGCGAAGCCGGCCTCGATGGCCTCGAGGTGCGCGAGTGTGCCTTCGCGGCCGTTCGTGTTGTCCTTGAAGTCGCCGAGCTCGATCACGAAGTCGAGCTTCCGGGCGTTGAACACCTCCACGGCCTCGCCGAGCTTGCGCAGGGACTCGCGGTAGAAGCGCCGCCCCACGACGCCCACGGGGGCGGGGTCGGGGTCGATGTCGGCGTAGTGGAGGTCCGTGACCATGCCGAAGCGCACGACGGGGGCGGCGGATGCGTCGGGCGCGCCGAAAAGCCGCCGCCCGGCGAAGAGCCCGGCGGCCGTCGCCACGATGAATTCCCTGCGGTTCATGGACATGTTCAGGCGAGCCCCTGGAGGGTGGCGTCGAGGGAGGCGAGGTCGCCCACGTTGAAGGTGGCGAGGGCGGCATCGATCTTCTTCACGAGGCCTGAAAGGACCTTGCCCGGGCCGAACTCCACGAACACGTCGCCGCCGAGGGCCTTGGCGGCCTCGACGTCCGCCGCCCAGTTGGTCGTGCCCGTCACCTGCTCGAGCATGAGCGCCTTGATCTCGCCGGGGTCGGACGAGTGGGGCTTGCCGGTCACGTTGGAGAGGACGGGGAACTTAGGCGCGCTGAACACCACCTCGTCAAGGACGGGCGCCAGCTTCTCCCGCGCCGGCAGCATGAACTTCGAATGGAACGCGCCCGCCGTCGCGAGCGGGATCGCGCGCTTGATGCCAAGCTCCTTCGCCGCCGCGGCAGCGGCCGCGATCTGGTCCTTCGAGCCGGAGAGCACCTGCTGCGCGGCGGAGTTCACGTTCGCCACCGTGCAGCCGGTCTTCTCGCAGAGGGCGGCGAGCTGGTCCGGCGACGCGCCCACTATCGCGATCATGCCGCTAGGCTCAGCCTCGCACGCCTCCTGCATGAACCTGCCGCGCGCCTCCAGCACCTTCAACGTGGAGTCGAAGTCCAGGACGCCCGCCGCGCACAGTGCGCTCCATTCGCCAAGCGACAGCCCCGCCGCCGCCGCGAACTCCGTCGCGCGCCTCTTCTGGAGCGTCGTGTACGCCGCGTAGCTAGTAACGAAGATCGCCGGCTGGCACACGTTCGACTTGGTGAGCTCCTCCGCGGGGCCCTCGAAGCAGATCTTCTTGAGGTCGAACCCAAGGACGGCGTTCGCCTTGTCGAAAAGCGCCATCACCTCGGCGTCGGCCTCGGCGAAGTCCTTGCCCATGCCGGGCGTCTGCGCGCCCTGTCCGGCGAATATGCATATCTTTGACATTTATTGATCTCCTTTTAAGTGGTTGAAAGGTTGAAAAGTTGAAAGGTTGAAAGGTTGAAGAGCCGCCATTCGACTTCATCTTTGGATGTAGGGGAGCATCCAGTCCTCGACGGGCATCACTTCCCAGTCCTTGAAGCGCATTTCGTTGTCGGCCCCGCCGTGGAGCTGGAGGCCGAGCTTGCCTGTCTTCTCGCAGAGGGGATCGACGATGTCGAACGTCTCGAAGCCGTTGATGCGGTTCACGATGCGGTCGCCCACGGCGATGGTGGAGACGGTGTTCCAGCCGCCCTTGGCGTCGCGCACCTTGGCGACGAGCTCGTCGTTCGCGGCCACCCAGCCGCGGCCCTTCGTCTTCTTGCCCTGCGTGTGCCAGAGGGCGGAGTCCTTGTTGTTGCCGGCGATCTCGTTCTGGAAGCCCTTCAGCACCCATGGGATGTCCTCCTCGGCGGCGCGGAAGTAGAGGGCCGAGTTGCCGCCGTTGATCTTGTAGGTGACGCGCGCCATGAAGTTGGCGTAGTCGGCGAGCGAGATCACAAGGCCGTCCTTCTTCTCCGCCTTGTCGTGGACGCCGCGCAGATAGGCGCCGTCCTTGTCCTCGACGAACGACCAGTCCTGCGGGATCACGTACTTGGCGCCGTCGACCTTCATCTTGCCGTCTGTCCCCTTCACGAAGAACTTCTTCCAGGCGGGGCACGGGGGCAGCTCCTTGATCTGTATGTTGCGCCACCATGCGCGGCCCGGCACGGTGGGCGTGCCGTCCTTGTTCGTCTTGGCCTGGGCATGGATCTGGAGGCCGAAGAAGCCCCTTTGCTGGCAGTCGTCAAGGACGTCTGAGACCTTCACGCCGTTGATGAACGTCTTGATGCTGGGGCCGACGCACTGTATCTCCACCGAGTTCCAGTCGTTCCTCTTGAACGCCTTGCGCGCCGCGCTCTGGCGCTCGGCGGGCGTGTTGTCAAGCCAGACTATGCCGTACCTGTGCCCGCGGCGCCCTTCGTCGTATATGCGCCCGCAGCTGCCGCCGTCCGGCGTGATCTCGCTCTGGTAGCCAAAAACCCTCGTGCCGTTCTTCAAGCTTGGGGCGGGCTTCGTGGACGACCGGAACTGGATGCCCGAGTTGCCGGAGGGGCATTTGAACTCGGCCTTGAAGATGAAGTTCTCGTATTCCCTTTCTGTGCAGAGGAAGGTGTTGCCGGGCGTGCCGGGGACGCCCACGCCAGCTATCGTGCCGTCCTCCACGCTGTATTCGGCGGAGCCGCCGTTCAGCTTCCAGCCATTGAGTGTGCGTCCGTCGAAGAGGTCGACGAAACCGGGGGCGGCCGCGTGCGCCGCGCCCGCGAGAGCGACCACCGCCGCGGCCGCGAGTAAATTGTGTGCCTTCATCTGCTCATTGCCTTTCTGCCGCCGTCAAGGCGACATGGAAATGATACCATATCCGCCCCTTTAACGCAAGTGGCACGAAGGTCTGGAGGCTCCCCAAGAATTTCCCCGTTCGGCATCCGCATCTGCACTACAAACGAGTCAATGGCGGATCGTCTTTTGTTCTCGCAGGACGAGCGTCATGACGCGCGCGGCGGCGCCGGCGTCGGCGTCAGACACGAGCAGAAGCGTCCGCGCGCCGTCCTTGAGCCGCGGCCCCTCGCAAAGCCCCTCGTAGTTCGAGAACCCGGTGTCGCCGCTCCAAAGGAGCGTCTTCTTCGCCATCGGCCCGCCGAAGCCCGCTAGCGTGTCGAGGCCGGAGACGTCCTCCGCGCCGGAGACGTCCACGATGTATATCCGGCACCTGAGCGAAGGCATGAACTTCCCGTTCTTGATGCTGAGCTCGCGCTCCAGCGCAAGAAGCGTCCCGTCGCCCAGCACCGCGACGTCCGCGACCCCCGAGCGCGACTTCCCAAGGAAGTCGAGCCCGCCGATTGGATCTGTCTCGTACGCCCACTCGCCGGCTGGATGCCAGGCGCCGGAGGCGGACTCCCTCGCGAAGCGCATCAGCCGCACGCGCGTGCCCTTCTCGCGCGTCGCGCGCGGTCCGTCGGAGCAGGTCGTCTCGGGGCGGGGCTTCGGCGAGCGGACGCCGTCGCGCCGGCGCCTCGCGTCGGCGGCGTCGAGCGCCTCCTCGTTGCACGTCCACATCTCTTTCCCTCCCGGCCCTATGGCAAGGGACTCCAGACTGCGGTTGAAGCGGTGGGCGTCCTGCCGATCTGGGACTGGCACCTCGCCCCGGCGCGCGCCGGTGGCCGGGTCGAACGCTCGGATCGTGGCG
>CAMOHV010000162.1 GCA_946615275.1 uncultured Verrucomicrobiota bacterium
GCGAAGGACGCGGGGAGAGTCATCGACGGCGGCGGACGGGAGATGTCCGGCGGCTGCGCCGTCGAGGGCTGGACGCGCGGCGCGGATGGGACATGGTCGGCGGCGCTGCCCCCCGGCGCGACGCCGGCGATGCTGCTTGTGAACGGAGAGCCGCGTCCGATGGCGCAGTATCCCAAGGGCGGGGCAAGGCTGCAAGACCGCGACAAGGGGTATTTGTTCTGGCGCTCCAGCCAGAACGGCGGCATGGACCGCCCGCCGCGCAAATGGGAGCTGAGGCATCTTCAGGCGGAGCCGTCCGACATCCCCGAAGGGCTGGACGTCGCAAACGCCATAGTCAACCGATATCACACCTGGGACGAATCCACGGTAAAGGTTCTCTCCTATGATCCGTCCATAGGATTGTTCACGTTCGCTTCTGACGCTGAACATCCCGGCGGCAGCAGGTTTCCGCATGATTACGTGATCCGGAACATTCGGGAGGGCATGGAGCCCGGGCGCTGGATGCACGATCGCCGCTCAGGCCGTGTCATCTACTGGCCTCGCGAAGGGGAGGAGCGCGGATTCAAGGCGGAGGTGCCTGTGGCCGAGTCTATTTTCAAGCTGGAGAAGGGAGCGGACGGCATCACGATACGCAACTTCCGTTTCCGTCTTTGCAACAGGCCCGACGGCACTCCTGGACTGCGGGGCGTCAATCCTCCGGGGATCGTGGACGCGGTTGATGCGAAGGGGCTTGTTCTGGAGAACTGCGATTTCCGCGACTCGGCGGGGCAGGGCGTGCGGCTCTTCCGCTCGCCGGGGGATGTGGGGAGGGGGTGCACATTCGACAATCTGGGGGCCGGCGGCGTCGTGGCTGTGGAGTCGTATGAAGGGCGCATCGAAGGGTGCAGGTTCAGCAAGGTGGGCACGGCGTGTTCGTCCGCCTGCGCCATCCTCGCGGGCGGCGACACGAAGCTCGTCCATGTGCAGAAGGGCAATCCCAAGGAGATCGGATCCACGGTCGTGGTGGGGAACAGGATAGAGGATGTGCCGTATTGCGGAGTGGTGCTGGGCGGAAGGGGGCATGTCGTGGCGTCGAACGTCGTGGACAAGTCGATGCGCGTTCTCCGCGACGGGTCGGCGATATACCTCTCCCGTGCGGAGAGGTGCCGCATTTACGGTAATGTGGTGCGGGACGACCGTCCGGCCGGCGGCAAGCGGCACGGGCTGTATCTCGATGAGTTCAGCTGGGATTCGATTGTGGAGGGGAACAGGACGGAGGGGTTCGTGTCCGGGTTCCACAGCCACCGCATTTTCGGCGGGGCGGTGGTGTCCAACCGCTTTGAGAACGCCGGAGGGCCCCTGGAGTTCGAGTTCCACCTCACATATGGATTGAAGTTCAGGGACAACGAATTCGTTTGCGCCGGCGACGTTTCGTTCAAAATGGGGATGCCCCGAGAAGAGGCGGAAAGGAACGTGTTCAAGATTGGCGGCCAGGCGAGATACTGTTCAATGCCCAAGGTGAGGGATGGATGCTTCGTCGTGGACGGCGACACGCTGGCTTTTCGCGAAATCAATTCGCGCACGGCCAAGTCAGGCACTTGGAAGAAGATCGTGGTGGTTGTGGATGGCATAGAGGCCGGACGGACGATTGCGGAGGAGATCAAGGCCGTTCTGCCGCCGTCGGCGAAAGATGTGACCGTGGTCGCCGGCAGTTTGGAGGAGCATCCAGATGCCGACTGCGCGGTCTTCGGCTTTCTCCCGCGCCGTGAATGGCTGGGGCGCTCGCCGTCATTCATGCGGGACAAGGCGCGCGAGGCGGAGAGAGACGCCTTCTGCGCCGGGTTTGTCGCAAAGTTGAAGGGCCTTTTGGCGGCTGCGGCGAAAAAGGGCATGACGTGCGTAGTCCTTACTCCGTTCCCCATTGACGAGTATTCCCCGAATCCCGACGGCTCGGATTACGGCGACTATGGCAATTCGCTCTGGATCGGTTCGGTGCGGCTAGCCATGAACGACCCGATCAGTGCGGCGCGCGCCGCGTATGCCGACGCCTACATGATCATTTCACGTCGTCTTGCCGCTGGCGAGCCGGGGTTGGTGCTGCCGGATCGTGTCACTCCCACGAGGCTTGCATTGCGCCTCGCGGCCCGCGAAACGGTGGGCGTGATGTTCAAAGATGCCGACGCTTTGAGGACCCATAGGTGAAAATCTGCGATTCCCTCTTGATTTTCGCCCATAATTATGCGATAATGGATTATCCGTTTTACAAGAAAAGTGAAGGTTTCAAATGTCCACCGCAAACATCACCATGAAAGACCACCGCTCCCTGTTCAGGCAGTTGCTGCAGGGGATGTATGACGCTGTGGTGATCACGGATCCAAGTGGCCACGTCCTGGAGCTGAATCCCCGAGCCCGTGAGTTCTTCCAGTGCGAGTCGGACAATGTGATGGACCGTCCGATCAGCGTGTTCATTCCGGGCGTGACGCCGCCGATGATCCAGCGCATCCGCAAGGGGCTTGACCAGGCGCGCCACATGATGCTCGACGCGAAGTGCCGCGCGAGCGACGGGTCGACCTTCTCGGCGGAGGTGACGGTTTCGGTGATCGACCTGCTGGATCCGGGCGATCTCGTCTTCACCGTCCGCAACACGGAGCGCCGCCGCCGCCAGATCGAGAACTTCCGCACACGGGAGAACGCCTTCGACGTGTCGCAGGCGGCGCTTTTCGCATGCGCGCCGGACGGCGCGTTCCGCGACGTGAACCGCGCGTTCCTGGACATGTTCGGCTTCGATTCGGTAGAGGACGCGCAGAAGGCCACGTTCGCGGAGCTGATGAACGACGAGCCTCTTCCCGACCTCTTCTCGCAGGCCCTCGCCGGCGAGCCGTCCAGGACACGCATCCGCGCGGAGAACGACGACGGGTCGGAGGAGATTGAGATATCCCTCGCGCCAGACCGCCAGGGCAAGAAGCTGCGCGGCGTGGTCGGATCCGTGTTCCGTGTTTGATCCATGAAGAACGGCCCCCACACCTCCTCGGTTCCGCATTTCGCCTCGAACGTGGAGACGTTCCGCGTCATGCGCGGGGACGCCGCCACTCTCCAGGACTTCCTCGCCGCGAAGCTCGGCCTCTCGCGCCGGGCGGCGAAGGCGGTGATAGACGGCCGCAGCGTGTGGGTGAACAGGCGCGCCGTGTGGATGGCGCGCCATTCCCTGAAGACGGGCGACGTGGTGGAGGTGCCGCGCGCGGTGGCGTCCGCCGCCCGCCGCCAGGCCGGCGGCGCGAAGAACCCCATAAAGCCGGAAGAGCGCAGGCACGTGAGGGTGCTGCTTGAGGCAGGGGACTATCTGGTGGCCGACAAGCCGGCCGGGCTCGTGACGAACGGCGACGCGAAGTCCGTGGAGGCCATCCTTCGCGAACAGCTGGGCGCGCCGGATCTCCAGGCCGTGCACCGCCTCGACCGCGACACCACGGGCTGCCTTCTCTTCGCCAGGACCGAGGAGGCCCATCTCGCGGCGATAGAGGTGTTCAAGACGCGTAGCGTCTCCAAGACGTACGCGGCGATAGTGGTCGGCTCGTTCCCGCATCTCCACATGACGATCAACGCGCCCCTCGACGGCGAGATGGCCGAGAGCCACGTCACGAGGGAGCAGGCCTCGCCCGACGCATCGCTCCTGAGGGTGCGCATCGAGACTGGCCGCACGCACCAGATCCGCCGCCACCTCGCCTCCGTGCGCTTCCCGGTGGTGGGCGACCGCACTTTCGGGCTCAAGTCCGCCCGCGACCCGCGCATCATGGCCGTGCCGCGGCAGATGCTCCACGCCTCGACGCTGGAGCTGCCCAACCCTATGGTCAAGGGCGAGCGCATCAAGGCGCACAGCCCGCTGCCGGCAGACTTCCGGGCGGCGCTCCAGACGTTCGGCCTGGGCCCCAAAAAGAAAAAGAGAGGAAAGAAGAAATGAAGACAAGACTCGCCGTCGCCTGCATCGCCGCGTCGCTCGTCGCCGCGGCCGCCGATCCATGCCCCGTCTCGGAGAACGTGCGCGGGCACGAGAACGTGGAGTGGTCCATCGGATACGCATTCCATCTGACTGACGCCAAGAAGGGGCTCCCGCGCGTCCTCCTCGTCGGCGACTCCATCTGCAACGGCTACCAGGGCGCGGTGCAGAAGCGCCTCGACGGCAAGGTGAACGTGAGCTACTGGGTGAGTAGCTACTGCGTGACATCCCCGAACTACCTGAAGTTCCTCTCGATCTACCTCGACGAGGCGAAGTACGACGTGATCCACTTCAACAACGGTCTCCACTCCCTCGGCACGCCCGAGGCGTCGTGGGAGAAGGGTTTCAAGGCCGCCATCGCGCTCATCCGCCAGAAGCAGCCCAAGGCGAAGATCGTGTGGTGCTCCAGCACCCCGCTCAAGGACGCCGCCAGGACGAAGAAGGCGAAGGCGCTGAACGACATCGCCGCGAAGGAGGCGAAGCGACTCTCTCTTGCGGTGGACGATCTCTTCGCGCTTCTCGATCCGCTCGACCGTGAGGCCAACTGGAGCGACGTGTATCACCACAAGGCCCCGCTCCGCGAGAAGGAGGCCGACCAGGTGGCGGCGAGCGTCCTCTCCGCGCTTGGCAAGTGAGCCGCCCGCGCTTTGCACGGGAATGTAAATGGTGACACAGTTAACCTTTTAACTTTTCAACCTTTCAACTTTTCAACCTTTCAACTTAATTAATAGGCAAGTGGGCCGGAAGTTTGTGCTTTCGCGCGCGGCGCGGAATTGGTATAATATCGGGCATGAAAACACACATG